>JBJMGN010000192.1:0-4022 GCA_045807885.1 Pyrinomonadaceae bacterium
CAGCAGCGTCTGGGCTACGGAAAATGGCGCGCGGCGTTCTGGGCCGCGCTTCGAATGTTCCGGTTGTCCCCGTTTTTGAGAGTTCGGATCGAGCTTGATGGGAAGTCGTATTTGCGAAAAACTCCGTTTGTATTTGTAGGAAACAATCAGTACGAAATGGATCTTTACAATATCGGCAGGCGAGCGCGGCTGGACGAAGGAAAACTTAGCCTGTATTTCCTGCATCGCGGCGGCCGCTCAGGCATCTTACTTCTTATTCTCCACACCCTGACAGGAAGGCTTCGGCAGTGGAGTGATTTCGAAGAAGTGTTGACCGGCCGCGTGATCATTCAGACACGAAGAAAACGGCTTCCGGTTGCATTCGACGGCGAGGTCGATGTGCTAGGAACTCCTCTGGAATATGAGATCGTCCCTGACGCGTTGACAGTAATTGTTCCGAAAAGGGTGATCGGCTGAATGCGAAGGATTGTACATTTATCGGACATACATTTCGGGCGTACGGACTGTGTGGTCGTCGAGCGGTTGGCCGAAACGATCCGTAAACTCGAGCCGAACGTGGTCGTCGTTTCGGGTGACCTAACGCAGAGAGCCCGCCGTAAACAATTTGCCGAAGCGCAGGCGTTTCTAGGCCGGCTGCCAAGGCCTCAGATCGTAGTTCCCGGCAATCATGACGTTCCCCTTTACAACGTTCTCAAACGTTTCTTTGAGCCCCTCGGGAACTACAAGGAGTATATTACCGCCGACCTCGCGCCGTTTTACTCCGATGCAGAGATCGCGGTGATCGGTATAAATACCGCGCGATCACTGACCTTTAAGAGCGGACGAGTAAATAACGAACAGATCGATCAAATTCGACTGCGTCTAGATCACTTGAATGAAGACGTAATGAAAATGGTCGTAACACATCATCCCTTCGATCTTCCGGATGGTTACGACGATGACGCTATAGTCGGGCGAGCGCGGGAAATGATGCCCAAGATCGCCGAATGCGGAGCAGATGTCTTTCTTTCCGGCCACTTGCATGTCAGCAGCGTGACCAATTCGGCGCATCGTTATCGTTTGGACAACGGCCGCGCCGCATTAGTAATTCAGGCGGGAACTGCCGCCTCAACCCGAGGGCGGGGTGAAGCAAACTCCTTCAATCTGATCGAAGCCGAACGCCCGTTTCTTACAGTAAAACGTTTTGAGTGCAATGTACCTGCAAACGGGTTTGCACTCGCCACATCGGAGAAATTTACGCAGACCGAACGCGGCTGGGCGAGAATGTAACCAGGTAAGACTGAGCGGGCCAAATTGTTTAGAATAAATGTATGAGCGAAAACGAGTCGGACAATGAAGGTGGATTCAAGGAAAAGATCGGCGGCCTCGGTCAGAAAGTGATCGGCGAGATCGAAACGATAGGCGGTGTTTTGACCGGTGACCCTAATACACAGGCTGAAGGCGAATTTAACGTCGAAGTGGGTGATATTAGGGAAGAATTGGAAGAAACGCCCCAAGGCGACGAGGAAACCGAGAAATGATGCCCGTGAAAGAATCTTCCGGGTTCGAGCTGCCACGCCGATTACGCGGACTGCAGCCGACCCTGATCAGGCAATTTTTCGAGCGTGCCCTGCCGGACAGCATTAATTTCGGCCTTGGCGAACCGGACCTGCCGACGCCGGATTTTATGCGGGCGGAGGCCGCGCGGATCGCGGTCGAGGAACAGAATGGATACACATCACATCCCGGCCTTCCGGCCTTGCGAAAGCTGATCGGCGAACAATATCCCCATCTAGACCTGGGCCTTACCGACGTAGTTGTAACCTGCGGTTCGCAGGAGGCGATGACCGCGGCGTTTCTGACTATCGTCGATGAGGGCGACGAAGTGCTGGTGCCGAATCCGAGCTTTCCGGCTTATGACGCGTGTGTGAGAATCGCGCAGGGCAAACCGGCCTACTATCGGCTGCTGGCAGATAAAGATTTCGCCTTCGATATCGACGAATTCAAATCGAAGATCACGCCCAGGACGAAAGCCGCGGTTGTAATTTCGCCATCGAATCCAACAGGGAAGATCCTTACACCGGATGATCTGCAAAACATCGCTGATGCTTTGAAAGACACCAGTATATTTCTGATATCCGACGAGATCTACAGCGATCTTTATTTCACCGATCGGCCGCGTTCGGCGTCTGAGTATTACGATAAGACTATTATTATCAGTGGCTTATCTAAGTCGTTGAGCATGACCGGGTGGCGGCTTGGCTGGGCAGCCAGTAAACAAGCCGAGGTGATGCGCGGTATTCAGGTGCTGCACGGATTTACAACAGTTTGCACATCGGCGATCACGCAAAAAGCGTCGCTGCTCGGTTGGACTGCAGAAGCCGAAGCTTTCAAACAGCACGCCCGTGAGGTTTATAAAAAGCGGGGCGATTTTCTCGTAGGACTATTCAAGTCGGAGATGGGCCTTAACGCAACCTCGCCCGAAGGTGCGTTTTATACGATGCTCGATGTTCGCGAATTGGGCGATGATGTCGAGGTCGCAGAAAAATGTCTCCAAAATAAAGTTATTACTGTTCCCGGGATCGCGTTCGGCGATGAGGCCCGCGGCTTTCTTCGAATCTCATTTTGCAACCCGGAAGAAAAAATGATCGAAGGTGTTCGAAGAATGAAAGAAGCCCTCACGTAGACCGTCCTTTTGTTGCAATTTCCAATTCGTGAGAAAATAGCGCTTTTGGCATAGCCTATGGCAAAGCGATATAGCGTCGGCATCCTTGGTGCGACAGGCACCGTCGGCCAGCGATTCATACAACTTCTCCAGGGACATCCACAATTTGATATCACGGCACTTGCCGCGTCGGATCGATCCGCAGGCAAACCGTTTGTCGAGGCGTGCGTTTGGAAGCTTACTGGCGAGATCCCTGAAAATGTGCGCGACATCGTGGTGGCCCCGATCGAGCCGCCCTTGGATTGTGACATAGTATTCTCGAGCCTTCCGTCGAATGTTGCTCGAGAGACCGAGGAAAATTTTGCTCGTGCCGGTTATCCTGTGATCAGTAATTCGTCCAGTTTTCGAATGGACGAAGACGTGCCGCTTCTGATCCCAGAGATCAACGCCGATCATCTCGGTCTGATAGAAGCGCAGCAGAAAAAACGTGGATTCGGCAAAGGATTCATCGTTACGAATCCCAACTGCGCGGTGGCAAGTTTCGCCCCCCCTCTTGCGGCTCTGCATCGACGATTTGGAGTCGAATCTGCCGTGGTGACAACACTTCAGGCGATATCAGGTGCGGGATATCCCGGCGTGTCCTCGATGGACATCACCGATAATGTTTTGCCATATATTGCCGGCGAAGAGCCGAAAGTAGAGATCGAAGCGCAAAAGATCCTGGGAAGATTTTCAAACGGTTCGATAGAAAAGGCCGACTTTGCTGTATCGGCGCAGTGTTTTCGCGTCGACGTGCTTGATGGGCACACCGCGTCGGTTCGAGTCGACCTTCGCCAGACCGCGACGATGGAGGACGTGATCGCCACAATGAGGGAATTCCCGTCGCTTGGTCTGCATTCGTCGCCGGAAAGGTTCATGGAAGTAATGGAAGAGCCGAGCCGGCCGCAGCCACGTATCGACCGCGACCGTGGCAGAGGAATGACGATAACGGTGGGCCGCGTATTTCCCGATAATGTTTTCGATTATCGATTTGTTTCGCTGAGCCACAACACAGTCCGCGGTGCGGCCGGCTCGGCGATATTGAATGCTGAGCTGTTGATCGATAGGGGAATCATTTAAGAATGATCGAACGCTATACATTGCCCGAGATGGGCGCCATCTGGTCTCAGCAGAACAAATTTCACAAATGGCTTGATGTGGAGATCGCTGTTTGCGAGGTACACGCCGAGGACGGCGTCATTCCTGTGGATGCACTTGCGGATATTAAGTCAAAGGCTGCATTCACAGTTGACCGGGTCAACGAGATCGAGAAAACGACAGATCACGACGTGATCGCGTTCACCGCAAATCTCGCGGAGAACATCGGCGAAGCCTCTAG
>JBJMGN010000193.1:0-4957 GCA_045807885.1 Pyrinomonadaceae bacterium
TGTCGCATCATGGTGGCCTAAAACCCGATAGGTCTTTCGAGGCGACCACGTCAAAAACGGGCGAGGAATGGCATTGTTGAAATACTTGATATTTACGTCATCGAACAACTCGTCGAGGTCGTAAATGTCGCCATCGGTGTATAGCGTCATTTTTCTTCCGCGAGCTTTCTTCGTGTTCGAAGCCCTTCGCTGAATTCCAGGAGCTTTTAGGAACGAGCCATATGTTTCCTGATGGACGCGTGCCGCTTTTTTACGGTAAAGCTTTGCTACCAATATGAAAGCAAGTGCACGCTGAACGTCAAGCTCCATATCCACGCAAATGTCTGATATTCGGACAAACGCGCAACCGCCGCGAATCCTGATTGTGTGATTTATTCCGGAATATGGGTATATTTCGATTGAAACAGGCGGTATTCGGCCGGTTTTGTCATAATGACGGAACGCCTGCTGGTAGAAGTGACGAATCGAACCGAGTTGTGGGCTTTCCAATGTGTTTTTCACGGTTTAACGATTAAATCTTGACAGATTTAACATTTAGATGCTATTTCTTTTAATGGAAGCATACCGTTTTCCAACGGACACTTTCAATCTCGCCATGCCAAGATGCCGGTTCGCGAAACAAGCTTAAGATTCGAAAAAAGTCCTTCGAATCCCGATTCTCGCGGGCAGACGATCCTCACAGCAGTAATCAACGAACATTTTGTTACTGGCGAACCCGTCGGATCGAAAACCATCGCAGACAGATTTGCGAACACTTCGGGTCTTAGCTCAGCGACGATCCGCAGCGTAATGGGCGAACTTGAGGACCTGGGGCTGTTAGAACAGCCGCATACGTCAGCAGGCCGCGTCCCGACCGACAAAGGATATCGGTACTACGTTGACAATCTGTTAGGTGTATTGAGCATCTCGAACGACGATCTTCACCGCATAGGCGATGAATTTGGCCTAAGTTCGAGTGATCTGGTCGAGGCACCCGACCGACTGATGGAACGTACATCCGAACTCCTTTCTGCTCTTTCAAATAATGTAGGAATCGTCGTTAGCCCCAGTCTTGCGAACGACCGCCTGCAGCATATCGAATTCGTCAATTTAAGCGACAATCGAATTCTTGTGGTGCTGGTTTCAGGTCCGAATATTGTTCATAACCGGATAATTCGGCTGAATATCAGTTTTACGAAAGAAGAACTGGAACGTACCGCAAATTACCTAAATGCGGAGTTTGTCGGTAAAAACCTTTCGGAAATTCGGGCTGAAATAGTAACTCGAATGCACGAGGAAAAGGCGCTGTTTGATCATCTTTTGCAAACGGCCGTGATCCTTTGTTCTGAAAGTATCGAGAGCGAAAGTAAGTCTGGAGGCGAAGTTTTCGTGAATGGAACCACGAACATCCTGACTAAAAGGGATTTCGCCGATCTTGAAAGGCTACGCGAATTGCTTGCGACCATTGGTGAAAGGTCTCGCCTGATGGAGATATTGAACGAATGCGTCACTCGCGATGAGTCGGCAAAGGGCGGTGTTCAGGTCGTAATTGGACGAGAAAACCGATCTCCTTCGCTGCAAAACTGCACGCTGATCTCGGCCCCATACCGTGTCGGCGAGAGTTCCGCGGTCGGTACCTTAAGCGTGCTCGGACCGACCCGCATCGAATATGCCAGGATGATCTCGATCGTCTCATATGTGGCTCGTGTGCTGGAGAAAGTTATGACACGCGATGCCAGAAATAACTAACCTTTCAAAAACGCGTTTCATGCGTTTTGATCCAAAAAATGAACCCAGAACAGGAAATCGAAAGCCTCGACAGCGCCAACGAACAAACCGAATCGGCAGATTCCGTATCGGTCGACGATTTTATCCGCGAGCTCGAGGCGAAGGAAAAAGACCTGCACATCACTGCAGAGACGACGATCATTGAGATCGCCGAGGGCTTCGACGCGGGCGATCTTCCGGACTCTATAAAGGACGAGTTTCCGGCAGAACCCGTTAAGAAGGTATTGCCGGCAACCGCTTCGAACGAGAAAGCCAACAAATCGAAACTCGAGGTCGAGAACCGATCACTGAAGGAAAAGCTCGCAAAGGTCGAAGACGAGCGCGATGAGCTATTAAGGAACGCTCAGCGAAGATCCAAAGACCTGACGAATTACAAAACACGTGTTGATCGTGAACGTCAGGAAACATTTCAAAATCAGGTCAGCAATATCGCCACACAAATGCTGCCTGTACTGGATAACCTCAATCGCGCCGTTGACTTCGCTGTTAACCTGCCCAACCAGGAAAAAAGTGAATTTCAACAATTCTTTGATGGAGTAGTTCTCGTGAACCAGCAGGTAAATGAAGTGCTTGCCGAGATGGGCATCTTTCCGATCGCAACTATTGGAGAAACGTTCGACCCGCATTTACATGAAGCTGCCGCCATAGAAGAAACCGACGAGTTCGAACCCAATACCATCTGCGGTGAGATGTTAAAGGGATATCAAATCGGTGACCGAGTGGTCCGCCACTCTGTCGTTCGCGTCGCCCGCGGCGTGCCGAAGTCAAATGAACGGTCCATAATGGAAAAAATGTTCGATAATGCATCAGGTGACGCTGAAAATGACGAATCAGCCGAACTAAAAGACCTCGATAATTCTTCTGAAAGTGAAGACGGCAACGTTTAGCCCCTACCTACCGAAATACCCCGCCCAAAAAGGAACCCGCTATGAGCAAAGTAATTGGAATCGATCTAGGAACTACAAACTGCTGTGTTTCCGTCCTGGAAAATGGCACAGTACAGATCATATCGAACAAAGAAGGCGGCCGAACAACGCCGTCCGTGGTCGGTTTTACCGACAAGGACGAGCGGCTTGTCGGTCAGATCGCGAAACGTCAGGCGGTCACGAATCCCGCACACACGTTGTATGCCGTAAAGCGCCTGATCGGCCGAAAGTTCAATTCGCCCGAGGTCGAAAAGATGTGTTCGACCGTGCCTTTCGAGATCGTCGAAGCGCCAAATGGCGACGCGCATATTCGTGTTCTTGATCGGATATATAGCCCTCCTGAGATATCCGCGATCGTCTTGCAGCGGTTAAAGCTTGCGGCCGAAGAGTTTCTTGGTGAAAAGATCGTTGAGGCCATAATTACAGTACCTGCATATTTCGACGATATGCAGCGGCAAGCAACACGCGATGCGGGCAAGATCGCCGGCCTCGAGGTCGAGCGAATAATAAACGAGCCGACGGCCGCCGCGCTTGCGTACGGTTTCGGTAAACAAAAAACGGAAAAAGTCGCTGTGTATGACCTCGGCGGCGGCACATTTGATATCTCGATCCTTGAGATAAACGATGGCGTTTTTGAAGTTCTTTCAACATCAGGAAATACTTTTCTCGGCGGCGAAGATTTTGACCAGCGAATAATCGAATGGCTGGTGCAGACGTTCCAGGGCGAGAGCGGTATTGACCTGTCGACCGACCGATTAGCTCTACAACGCTTGAAAGAAGCCGCCGAACGAGCTAAATGCGAACTTTCGAGCGTATCGGAAACCAACATAAGCTTGCCGTTCATAGCGGCCGATCCGAGCGGGCCCAAACATATCAATGCGACATTGAGCCGTGCAAAATTCGAAGAGCTGGTAATGGACCTTGTTGAAGCATCGGTTGAGCCCTGCCAACGAGCGATGTGGGATGCAAAACTCCAGCCTGGCGATATCGACAAGGTAATACTGGTCGGCGGACAGACCCGATCGCCGATAATCGCAAAAACCGTCGAGGAAGTCTTCGGAAAAGCACCGTCATCCGAGATCAATCCCGACGAGGTCGTCGCCATGGGCGCCGCAATCCAGGGCGGCGTTTTGACCGGCGATGTTAAAGACATAGTTCTTCTCGACGTCCTGCCGCTCAGCCTTGGACTGGAAACACGCGGCGGTCTTTTCGTAAAGCTGATCTCGCGAAACGCATCGATCCCGCTGAAGAACACGATGACCTTTACGACCGTGGTCGACAACCAGCAATCGGTCGAGATCCATATCATGCAAGGTGAACGAGAGATCGCTAGCGGTAACCGCAGCCTCGCAAAATTCGAACTCGTCGGCATCCCGCCGGCTCCTCGCGGTGTTCCGCAGATCGATGTCACCTTTGAGATCGATGCAAACGGCATCGTGAACGTTTCGGCACAGGATAAGATGACAGGCCTCGAACAGGCCATGCAGATCACTCCTTCCTCAGGGCTCGCGCCGGAAGAGATCGACCGGCTGATCCTCGAAGCAGAAGATTCTATCGACCGCGACCGTGACGAACGCGATCTGATCTCGCAGCGAATTCGCCTTGAGAATATGATCAAAAACGCGCGGCGAGCGATGTCAGAATACGGCCGCTCATTTTCGCCTGAAGAACACCAGGAGATCATCTTGATCTTAAACAACGCCGATGAGTCGTTAAGATCGGATAATAAAGGCGAGATCGACATGAGCCTTGCAAAGGTTGAAGAAACCGCCAGCCGAATCACGGCTTCGATGCTTGCCCCAGCGTAAACAGCTGTCCCGTTGTCCCGCTCCTGTCCCGGCCTTGTCCCGCACCTTGGCAGGACAAATAAGTTATGCATTTGCCACAGTTAGGGTCAGTTTTGGCATGGAATTCCGCGATTTTTGAAAAAAACTTTTTTGCAATCGTCCCAAACTGTCCCATTGTCCCATACATATTTTTTGCGGAAGCCCGCGCGTAAGCGAGGACATAATAAAAAAGTATGGGGGTGGTATTTCTGGACACCGACTTGCCGTTTTCCGCAATTCATCGCTCTGGACGCTGCCTACCGCTTGATTTTCAAAGATCACACGTAATCGCAGGCGCGCCGAAATTCCGACTAAAATATCGGCGTTGCATAGATTATACAAAGTGCTATCTAAAGTCAAGGTATTTGTGCGTACGGGTACGCCGAAACATCAGGCATAATCTGTACCGAAATGTACTGTTCGCAATGCGCAACTGAG
>JBJMGN010000194.1:0-5277 GCA_045807885.1 Pyrinomonadaceae bacterium
TGCTTTGGGTCGCGGTTCGTCGCCGCAACCAGGCGAACATCGACCTCCACCTTCTTTACACCGCCAACTCGAAAGAAGGAACGTGTTTCGAGAGCGCGCAACAGCTTGGATTGAAGCTGCGCCGGCATTTCCATTATTTCATCCAGGAAAAGGGTGCCGCCGTCTGCTAATTCAAAAAGACCGAGCTTACGTGTGCGGGCGCCAGAGAAGGCCCCGGCCTCGTGGCCGAATAATTCCGACTCGAGCAGAGTATCCTGAAGGGCGGCGCAGTTGAGATCAATGAATGGCCGTCCAGCCCGCGTGCTCAGTCGGTGTATCGCCTGGGCAACCAATTCTTTTCCAGTGCCCGATTCGCCGGTGATCAGAACCGAGGTGTCCGACGGGGCCACCCTTCGGACCAACCGTAGAACCTCTTTCATCTGTGGCGACTCGGCAATTATCTCCGGTGTGTTGTTAACCGTGCGTTCGATCTGTGCTCGAAGCCGGACGTTGTCCGTCTTGAGCTGCTTCTTTTCGGCCGCCTGTTTCACCAGGGCCGAAAGTTCCGCTATACGATACGGTTTCGTAAGGTAATCGTATGCGCCAAGCTTCATTGCTTCGATCGCGGTCTCAACAGTTCCCTGGCCAGTAAGCATTATCACCTCTGGCGAGTTCGGCATCTTTTCTTTCAATCGACGCAGAAGACCCATTCCATCAAGCCGCGGCATATTAATATCGCAGAGGAGCACATCGTAATCCCGTGCTTCCATCATTTCCCACGCTGCAAGGCCGTCGTGAGCAGTCTCGGCCTCGTGACCCTGTCGTGTGAGCTCTTTTTGGATCACGAGCCGGAGGTTTTTTTCGTCATCTACTACGAGCAGTTTCGCCATATAAGTTGTGTTGTAATGTGAGGATAGTGAAGATCGGCGTTTATTCGTTGCAGACCGGAAGGAGAATCGTAAAGGTTGTGCCCTTGCCGACATTCGACCGTACGCTGAGGCGTCCGCCATGGTCGGTAATGATGCCGTAACAAACCGCAAGGCCCAGCCCCGTTCCCTTGCCGACCTCTTTGGTGGTGAAGAAAGGCTCAAAGATCTTCGGCATATGTTCCACGGGAATACCTAGTCCGGTATCTTCGATCTCGATCGCAAGAGCTTTCGAACTAACCGACGCCCGAAGCGTGAGCCTGCCGCCATTCGGCATCGCATCTACTGCGTTGGTCGCAAGTGCGATCACTGCCTGCTGTAACTGACCGCTATCGGCATTTACTCTTGGAAGCCCGTCCGTAGCTTCGACAATAAATTTGATCTCGTCGCCGCGTTTTTGGTGCGAGATAAGGTTCGCTGACGACCGCAAGATCTCAGCAACGTCCAAAGGGTGCCGTTCTCCTGTCCGGATCCGACTAAAATCCAGAAGGCCCGTGGTTATCGACTTGCAGCGGAAAGCTTCGCTTTTGATCAAACCGAGGTATTCGTTCAAGTCGTCGAGAGCAGGCGACTCCCTGAAATCACCTTCTTCGACCCGCTGCTCAAGCGCCTCAGCACACGCCGAGATGGTCGCCAGCGGATTATTTATCTCGTGGACGACGCCCGCGGCAAGCCGGCCCACGGCAGCAAGTTTTTCGGCGCGCCCGACAGCATGGATAGCTTCGACACGAAGCGTAACGTCTTCGCCGACGGTAATTACGTGCGAAACCTGTTCGGTCTCGGGGTCTAGCATTGGTACCTTGCTCACGAGCCAATGTTTGGTCGAGCCGTCTTCGGCTACTGTTTGTTGCTCGATCCGCTCGATCTCGCCTGTCTTAAACGCTCGTTCAAATTCTTTTCGCACGCGGCCTTCCGGGTAACGTGCCAAAACACTGAAAACATTTCGTCCCACGGCGGCATCGCGAGGTATGCCTTGTGCTCCGATCTCGCGATGACGGTTCCACGAAACAATGCGAAAATCCCGGTCTACCACGTAAATCGAAACCGGCAGAGCATCGAGAACAGCTTCGGTAAATCTACGGTGCTCTTCTTTTGCCTGGTTGATCGACGTATTGATCGCGGCTTCGTAGTGAGCCGAAAGGTTAACGCTCATTGCCGCCATTTGTGTAGCGGCGTCGACGACGCGTCCCACGGACTCATTGAATTCATTTGGGTTTGAAAACCCGACAACGATGGCGCCTTTCACCTCACCGTTGATATGCAGTGGGGAAACGTATTCGAGCTTGTGCGATTCACCCATCAGCAAAAATTCATTTGAATTTTCCTCCGCGTGGCCGATCTGGAGCGGTAAGAATTCTATCCATTTCTCGAACTTTCCCTTGTTGAAAAAGTCGGTCAGCAACTCGCCTTTTTTGTCGAATGCACAGCTGACCACCCCTATGTTCTCGAGCTCAGCAACGAATCCGCAAACTTCCGCACCGACACCATGCAAAAGTGCAGCGGCAACTCGACTCGCCACCTTTTTGGGGTGGATAGTGAATAAAAGGCTTCTACCGAGATCGGAAATGAATCTAAGTTCGTCTGAAGCGTCCGAACCAGAGACTGAACGCGGTTGTGGCCTTGCAGTCCTTTTTACTGCAGAAGGTTGTGGCATTTTGAAGTTTGGGACACCCTTAGTTCAGTCGTTGCAACGGTTTATAGAGGGTATAATCCGACGCTTGCGAGGCCGGGGGACACCGATCCTCCACTTAGATTAGAACGGTTTTTAAACAATGTGTCAAGTGTTTTAACACTGAAAAGACGGTTGACTAACGGTCAGAATGGCGTAAAAATCAAACAACAGATGTCCTGTTTATTTACAAATGGCGCGAAGTTTAGCATTCTGCTGATCCTGTGGCTGAGCGTTTCGGCTTATTCGCAAAAGATCGTGGATAAGACCGTTGCTACGATAAGCGACGGGATCCGGACCGAATTGATAACCCTTTCCGACCTCCGATGGCAGCTTGCGCTTCAGAAAGGAATTAACCTTAATCCACCTAGTTCTGATGATTTGAACGCCGCGCTCCGGCTGCTCGTTGATCAGCGTATCTTTACACTTGAGGCAAACCGCCTACCGCGCGAGGCAGTAAGCGAAAAAGAGATCGCGGCGAAGATCAAGGAAATATTGGACGCAAATAGGGTGACAGCAGTGGAATTTGAATCCAGACTTCGCCAAGTGGGCTTCAGCTCAGTAAACGATGAAAATTTTGAGAAGATAATTGCCGACCGCGTCGCGATCGATAAATACTTGGCGTTTCGGTTTCGTTCGTTCATCGTTATCACGGCCAATGATGAGGCCAAGTATTATCGAGATGTCTTCGTTCCGGACTTTCGTCGCCGATATCCTGGACTTTTAATGCCCGCATTGGAAGAGAAACGGGCCGAAATACACGAGACGTTGATCGAACAGCGAGTTGCCGCTGATATTGAAACCTTTCTCGAGGACGCTAAGCAACGCGTTTCGGTGGTCTATATAAGCCCGGTCTGATCGAAATCGTCATTTCAATTCATCCGCAACTAACATTTAAAAACTTTGCGTCTTTGCGTAATAAGAACCCGTTGCCCGCGGAAGATGTGAGATTCGCAAAGGGCTGTAAGCATCTTGACCAAAGCCGTCGCGAACTTTAAACTCTAAAATTCACGCCGGAGTGGCGAAATTGGTATACGCACCAGACTCAAAATCTGGCGAGGTTCACTCCTCATGTCGGTTCGAGTCCGACCTCCGGCACCAAATCTCAAACTGTCCCACTGTCCCACGTATATTTTTCGCGAGTTACGCGCGTTCCATTTTTTTGAACAAATGGGACGGCCTAAATTATTCTGTTTATTAGATTTATAGCGAAAAATCGTTCCATTCTGCGCAAGTGCAAGAAATGGGACGGTTTGTCCCCGCAAATCCCTGTAAACATGAGCTTTAGTGGGTTTGAACGGTCGGTTGCAGGGTTTTGTAATACAAAGTATTACAGTCCTCTCAATACAGGATTTTGTAATACAAAGTATTACGGTCCTCTCGATACAGCATTTTGTCCTTGCGTCCCGAATTCTGCATTCCGCGTTTCTTTTAGCCCTCCCTAACGGCCGCATCCGCTTCGGCGGGTCAGGCTTCTGCGATGTTCGCCATATAAGTTTTCAATGAGCAGTTTGAGCAAAATCGCTCAAAAGCAGGCAAATACCATACCATGAATTGCATCTATGGTCAATTGTTTTATTTGCGGGACGGTTCTGAACTAACGGAACCGGGCCGACCAATTTTGGAATGCGGACTTTTCAGAACATCACCGAATTATTGCTCTTTCCCGAATTGGGTGATGATCCAGCCAATAAAACCGAAATCTGAAACGGTCCGGCGCTCGATCCCGGTTTTATTGAAACTTGTCTCGGTGAGAATACGCGCTTTTGCGTTGGGGCCGACTGTATTGCTTTCAGCCAAAACTTCCACAATTCGTCTCGCTATTTCCGCGTCGAGGCTGACGGAAACGGCCGAAGCTCGACTGTCTAGGAATCCAGCGAAAACCGGATCATTAGCCCAGTCTCGATCAGTCCCGTACGCTCGTGAACATTCGGAAACGGCCTCGGTATTTCCCAAAATCTCGAACTCTTTCACGCGGTTGATGAACGCTAGGGTGCCGTCCTTTGATTTTCGATACTGACCCTCCTCAAACTGCTCGTCCGGTGGTTTTTTAAAATCGATGGTTTTCGTTATCGACTTATAGAAGTCTTCCGCTGTTGACTCAGTAACCACCGCTACGTTCTCATCATCATCATTGAGCCTGACGGTAAGTAATCGAGACTTTATCGACCCAAGAAACTTTTCAGGATCTTCGACTCCGTAAGGTTCAAATAGTCCTTGTAAAAAATTCACAACAAGCGAGCCGGTAAGCGATTCCATCTTTCTTGTCGCGGCCAGCAAAAGGCTGCGCCATGCAATTTGCGGGTTTTCAAGATTGTAGAGAGTAACGCTCTGAAAACTAATTGGAATCACGTCGAATATTGCGCTTGGAGAATTCGCTGCTGGTCCAGATTTCAAGGTTTCGCTAAAAATATTTGCGAGTTCCGTATCAATGGTGATTGAAAACCTATCTTCGATTTCATGTTCTCTCTTCGATGCTTGCCAAACGACCTCCTTGACTGAGTTGCGTAGGATTTGCGGAAGTATTCCCGAAACCGCGCTTTGTATTTCAGGTTCATCGCTGGCTTCAGACCCATATTTAACGCCGAGAACGTTTGCGATCTGGGCGATGCCGTCGGGCGAGATGTAGCCGAAAGCCAAGCGGTCGCCGTCGGTGATCTTAGGATTTTTGGCGATGCTGTCGGCTTCACCGCGTTTCACGGC
>JBJMGN010000195.1:0-7101 GCA_045807885.1 Pyrinomonadaceae bacterium
TGGCGGCGGTGGTGGTGGTGGCGGTGGAATGTCCGGCGGTGGCAACAATAGCGGCGGTGCTGATCCAGTCGTATATCACGTGCCATGGAAGACGCCTGCTGTCTCGAAAGCAAAACCCGCAAACGAAGGGCTCATTCTCTACTGGTTTCCCGCTACAAAAGAGGAATTAAAGGCTTCTCCGCTGCGCGAGTCCCGCAACCTTTCGCTCTATGCCGGCCAATGCGTCTCGATGGAAATGGCCGACAATTCCACACCGAATGGTGACAAACTGATCGGTGAATCGCCGCTTCCTGTTGTTGTCCTAGCGACACCGGCCGGAGAAGTGGTTAAAAAAGTCGAGAACCAAAAAGGAAAGCTCAAACTTCTTGATGTTGAAAAAGTCGTCGGCGACGAGATCAAAATGCGCGGCACTGTTCTTGACGACAAATTGACCGAAGCAAAAGCGAAAGCAACGGCTGGTGAAAAAGATGCTGCGATTGCTGCTTATCAAGCCGTAGCTGCGGAAAAATGCATGTTCCCAAAAAAGGCAAAGACCGCGACGGCCGAATTGAAGAAGCTTGGCGCAAACAACATCGGTGCTGTTGGTGATTCGCCGAATTTCGATCCGAAGGTGAGTGCTGCGATCGTTCGAACAATGAAGCAAGGCCTGGTCGCCGAAAATGCGGCAAAGTATGAAGCAGCGGATAAGCTCTACGCTCAAGCCCACAAAATGGACCCGGCGGATCCGACGCCTCTGCGTTACCTTGCCGAACTCCACCGCCACCACATCGGTGATTGGGAAAAGGCAAAGGTGGAGTTTCACCAGATTCTGGATATGTCGAATGCCGACCCCCTTTCGCGTGCAGTCGCACTTCACGGACTTGGGAAGATCACAATCCACGAAGGTGAATTCAAGAAAGGCCTTGGTTTGATGGAAGAATCCGTGGAAACCTACCCGATCGCTCTTGCGTATCGAAATCTTGCGGTTTATTGGAATTCGGAATACGACATTGCGAAGGGCACATATTACACCGAACAGGCATTGGCGATGGACCCGAAAGACCCATACAACCTGATTTTCTCGGCAGTATTTATGGCGATGAATGGCAAAAAGGACGAGGCGTTGAAGATCGCGGAAGCGAATATTAATCTGCTGCCTGCGTCGTACAACCTCGCAGCCATTTATGCTCAGAACGGCAACAAGGCAAAAGCTCTCGAACTCCTGCAGCGTCACTTCTACGAGTTTGAGCGTTACCACGCCGTGCGTGAGAAGGAAATGATGGAAGCTCGTGTCGATGCGGTTTTCGATTCGATCAGGCACAGCGAAGAATTCATGGCGTTGACGAAATTTGCCGATGGCAAGCTGCCGATGGTGATGTCGCCCCGTCAGGCCGAGCCGATGAAGATGAACATGAATAACTAAACCCGATGCCGCCGGCGTGAAACAAATGTCGGCGGCAAAATTTCTTTGAGGAGCGCAATTATGTCCAAAGTTTCGAACAGCGTCTTACTAGCGGCTGCAGTTCTCGCATTTGCCGCTACGTATATTTCGGCACAGGTCCGTCCGCCCCTGCCGCGTCCAAGTCAAAAGTCGATCGTTACGCAGACGATCGGGACCACCGATGTCTCGATTATCTATAGCCGGCCGGCGATTAAAGGCCGAACCATCTTTGGCGAGGCGCCGGAATCCATGGCCGCTCGCGCAAAAGGCGAAGGCACGTTAGACGATCAGAACCAGCGCAAGCCCGGCGAACCGATCGTTCCCTACGGCCACGTCTGGCGTGCAGGTGCAAATGAAGCAACGCAATTCGAGGTCGCGGACAACGTGCTTATAAATGGTCAGCCGCTCGCGGCCGGCAAATATAGCTTCCAGGTCATCCCATTGAAAGAAGGTGAATGGACGCTGATCTTTAACAAGGAACTCGACTGGGGCGCTTTTTCATATAAGGCAGAGCAGGACGCTCTTCGGGTGAAGACAAGAGCGACCACAACTGCAGATAGTGCAGAATTCCTTACGTATTCGTTCGACAATGTCGCGGACAATTCAGCGACCGTTGTATTGCGATGGGAAAAGGTTGCGGTGCCTTTCAAGGTCGAAGTAAAAGATGTCGTTGGCTCGACGATGAAACGGCTATCGGCTTATGTTGCTGATAAACCGGAAGATTTTCAGCGTTCGTTCAATGCTGCGATGTATGCAAAGAACAATAAACTAACAGATGACGCAACGCGTTATTTTGACCAGGCACTGAAATCCGTCGATGTTGCAATCGCTGCAAAGCCGACATTCGTAAATTATCGTGCAAAGTCAGCAATTCTTTTCAATGCCGGTCGCTCGCAGGAAGCGATCGCCGCAACTGAAAAGGCGATCGAAGTTGGGAAGGCCGAAAAGGCAGACGTTTCGGCTCTCGAAAAGCGCGCCGCCGACCTGAAAGCCGCAAAACAATAGCGACTGGAGCTCACTAAGGGCGTATATCAAGAAGGCAGGTCACGCGCCTGCCTTTTTGGCGCGCAAATTGCACTGCTTCCTTTGAAAAACAAGGAGTGTATGAAAATGCCACAACAAAACCAACGAAGTTCAAGCGACGATTACAGCAATAAAGACCATCCGAAAACGAGCGCGGAAGGCAAATCAGGCGGGAATGCCGGTGCGGGAAAATCCGGAAAGGAAGGCCTTGGAACCGAAAAGAAAACGGACGACGAACGCTTCGGTAGCCAGGAGCCAACAAACTAATGCGGATGAAAATAGAGATTTGCAGACCCTCTTAAGGCCTGAATGTCACTAAAACTTTGCGGCTTTAGAAGACTCGTTTCTCCCACTATGCTGGCCATTGGAACTCGACGCATTTGATTGCTTGGACCTTGGTACTCCTGACCATGTATCGAACGCTGCTTTCGCGATCTTCGCGATCGCATCTGCACGCTCCACTCCGCTTCCCGTAGAATCGCCTACATAAACCGCGATCGCGAGATGCTTTTCGTTCGGGAGCGTGATGATTGCAACGTCCGCGATGACGGACGTTATGCCATCCTGCCTGCCGCCGGTTCCGGTTTTGTGAGCGACTATGGTTCCCTTAGGCAGCATTCCCAAAATGCGGTTTTTGGGATTATGCGAATCGGTCATGAATTTCAGCAAAAGATCGGCGCTCGATTTCGAGATCGCGGAAGATGTAGAAGGATCAGAACTCGAAGCCCAAAGTTTTCGTAGCAGTTCGACCGAAGCAACCGGTGTTGTCCAGTTATCATACTGACGCGACCATTCGCTGCTGAACTGCTTGTGCGACCACACGATCTTCATGTCGCGGATGCCGAGCGATTCGACGTAAGCCTGCACGGCCGGAGCTCCGCCTGCGAGGCGCTGCAGCACATCGCTCGCCGTGCCGTCACTTTCGGAAACCGCAGCTTTGAGAATGTCTTCCAGGAACATCTGCGTGCCCATCGGGTTCTGGTCCCGGATCGGGCTTTTCTGATTCATCGTCGTCAGGTCGCTTTCCTCGACATTGACCAACTGATCGAGCCGCAGCTTCCCATCATCGACCATCTTCAACGCCGACATCGATACAGGCAGCTTCACGACGCTTTGCAGTGCGAACCGCCCATTCTCATCAAGCCCCACCGAATCTCCAGTTTCGATCACGACTGCGTAAACGCCGACGTTTCCCTTCGCCTCCTTCGCAAGATCGGCGATCTCTTTTTGCAGCTCGATATTCGGCGTCGGGGTAGGACGGGGAGTCGGTGTTGGAGTTTCTGTTTTCGGCGTGTCGGTTGTGGCGACTGTATTCGCGTTTTCGAACTGCACTTGCGGCGCTATTCGAGAGCAGCCGAAATAAAAGAAAGAGGCCAGCAAAAGAGTTGCTATGGGTGATCTCATTGCTGAGAATTTTCGCAAATGGGTTCGTACGAGAATGTGTCCTGGAAAACGGACAGACGAGTTTAGAAGTTTCAAGACAGCAGTATTCCCTGGATTCCGACTGGCAATGAATAAACCGTATCGTTCGTCGCGACGATCATATCGCCGTGTCGCGTGAAGCAGAGGCCAACTATGTTATTACCGGCAACGAAAAGTTCTGCCGAAGCTCCATCCGGCGTGATCCTAACGATACCGTGTCGGCCGCGGTGGCAAGCAGCGATAAATAGGTTACCGTCGGTATCGAAGGCGAGTCCTTGTGGCCGCCCGAGTCCGCGAAAAAATGTGCTAACTGTGCCATCGCTGTCTATCGCGTAAATGGCGTCGCTACTCGCCAGGCCAGGAGCAGATACAAACAGCCTTCCGTCAGGCCCGAATGCCATGTGGTATGCAGCAACCGAAGGTTCGAGCTTTGCAAAAACCTCGCCGTGTTCGTCGCCAATAATATCGTAGATCGTGCCCGATCGGTCACCAACGTACATCACACCATCGCTGTCGAACGCGATACCAGTCGCAATGCCGAGCCCAGAAGCATGGATCGAATTGTTCCCGTTTACGTTTACCGCCCACACTTCGCCGTCGGCGCGAGCAGTTACATACAGCCGCCCGTCGGGTCCAAACGCGATCCCAGTCGGGTTCAAGACAGGGTCCGGCAGCTCATCGATAAAACCACTTGTCTCTATACGATAGATGGTATTTTCAAGTCGCTGACCGCGAGACCCCGAACGCGTCACAACGATCGCGTCATCAGACGGATCAATGGCAGGATTTGCGACTATATGCATTTCTTCTGCCAAGGTTCCCGCAACGTGAATTTCGACCGCATTACTGAATAATTCATCGTCACCGCTGCCGACCGACAGCTGAACATTCGCCCTGTTGTATTCACTAAAATCGTCCGGGACGATCGCTATCACGCGTTTCGATGATGACGAAGTTATTCGGCAGGCGTTCGCATCGACAAGGCACGCAAATGCGCCGCCGCGTTCCGGTTGAAAACCTTCGCACAGCACTTCAAGCTCGGCACTCGGCAACACATACTTTGGCCTTACCCCTGTTATCCTTCCAGCACTCGGCATCGGCTTTGAGTCTAACACGACCTATCTAAACGCCGCTGACCGCCCAATCCTGGGCTGCAAAGGTGTATTTGGGAGCTGCGACGCGATCTTCACGATTCCAGAGGCTACTCTGGAGACGAAATATCGATCGGCTCATCCCGAAAGGCGAATGTGCCCAGCGTGCGAATGAGGACGCGTCGGACTTGCGCTTCGGTTTGCCCGGTCAGGACGGGTGCAAAAAGGCCGAAAACATGCATCGGGCCGGTGATTACGATGAAGAGCTGACGATCGGTAACGGGCACAGGAGAGGCCGGGCGACCTTCGTAACTCAGCAAAAGTGCGTCTTTGCCATTTGCGAGCTTGAGCCAGGAAGATCGGATCTTCGGCTTTAGATTCGCGAAACGCCGAATCAACTCAGAGCGGTAGAGCCGCAGCACCACAACGTCGTCAAGCTGCGGGACGTCGGTCATAACGAATTTGGCATTTTCTTCCGAATAAAACTCAAATCGAATTCCATCAACCGTGTACCAATATTTCTTAGGCGTGTGTAGGCGAGCCGCCGCTGTGCCCTCGATCCGGATGCTGAAGTAGTTTCCCGGTTCATTTGAAATAATATGCAGCCCACGTTCATTTTTGATATGACGCATGTGGGGGCCAACCTGAGCAAAAACGAATCGATGTGGAAGTATGGCGAAGTTCATCAAGATTATGACAAGCAGTGATTTCATGTTTCATTCAGACGGAATATGCCAGAAAAAACGGACTTTTTGCGCGAAGAGGCGCAAAATTTGGTCAAAGCTGTAAAACAAACCCATTGACTAGCAGCAGGGCAATCGTTAAACTTGTTTTGGCATTGTTGTATCCCAATATCCAACTGCTTCAACTGCCCTATCACCTAACCAGCATTTTGCCCGGCAATTCAGCGGGCCTATAAGCAAGGAAATAATGCTAAACCGAATTGACGATCTCTTGCGCATGACAATCAGCTTTGGTGCGTCAGATCTGCATCTGCGGGCCGGTTCGACACCCGTAATTCGTATAAATGGGGAACTTAAGCCACTCGCAGGCGTGCAGAAACTGAATCAGGAAGAGACCCTCGAGATGGCATTCTCGATGATGTCGAACCGTCAAAAACAGCATTTCAAGGAAGTTTTTGAGGTCGATATCGGCTACGGCGTGACGGGTTTGGGCCGTTTCCGCGTGAACATCTTCCAACAACGAAACTCGATCGGAATTGTCGCCCGCGTCATTTCCGACTCCATCCTGAACTTTAACGAGCTTGGCCTTCCGCCCGTGTTAAACACCATCTCTGAAGAGATGCGCGGTCTTATCCTAGTGACCGGAACCACGGGCTCGGGAAAGTCAACTACTTTGGCTGCAATAGTTGACCATATAAATGCCAAGAGAAATTGCCACATTGTAACGATCGAGGACCCGATCGAATTTCTGCATAAGGACAAGCTTTCATTCATCACCCAACGCGAGGTCGATGTCGATACGCGAACATTTGCCGAAGCCTTGCGCGGCAGCCTCCGTCAAGACCCGGACGTGATCTTGGTGGGCGAAATGCGTGATCTTGAGACGATCGAGACCGCAATGGTCGCCGCCGAAACTGGGCATTTAGTATTATCTACTCTGCATACGACCGACGCGCAGGAAACGCTAACCCGCAT
Organism: Pyrinomonadaceae bacterium; assembly: GCA_045807885.1. Classification (GTDB taxonomy): domain Bacteria; phylum Acidobacteriota; class Blastocatellia; order Pyrinomonadales; family Pyrinomonadaceae; genus OLB17. Next base: position 6,615 of record JBJMGN010000195.1, read on the forward strand.
CATCTCAGCATTTCCTCCGTATCAGCAAAAGGCGATCCGAATCCAGCTGGCCGGGCTATTGAAAGCGGTAGTTTCACAGCGGCTTATGAAGTCTGCTGATAACACCAGCCGCGTCCCGGCAGTAGAGATCCTGATCTCGACACCCTTAATACGCGACTATATTCTGCATGAGGAAAAGACGTCCTCGATCAGGGATGCGATCGCGGCGGGCACATCGCAATACGGTATGCAGACCTTCGATCAATCGTTGTTTTATCTCTTTCAGTCAGGGCTTGTCTCGCTTGATGAAGCGATTCGCGGTTCGACGAATCCGGACGAGTTCCGATTGCGACTGGCCGGTATCCAGAACACCTCGGCGATCGCAAAAGAGGAAATGGAAAAGATCAGCGCTGTCGGCAATATCAGCAGCCTCCTGACCCGAACGTAAAAGTTTTCCAGTTTTGTAAGAATCGAGCGAGCAACTGCCCGCTCGATTTTTTTGGTTAAG
>JBJMGN010000196.1:0-3256 GCA_045807885.1 Pyrinomonadaceae bacterium
GCCGATAACGAATCGGAGTTAGCTGGAGTAATGGCTCACGAGATCGCTCACGTAGCCGCTCGCCATGCACTGGAAAACCAGGGTAAGGGTACGCTGAGGAATTACGGTATGCTCGCCGGCATGATCTTTGGCGGCGCGATCGTGGGTACCGTTCTGCAAAACGGCGGCGGCATACTTGGCGGCCTCGCAATGCTTAAATTTAGCCGCAGCGCCGAGGAAGAGGCTGATCGGCTCGGCGTTCAATATCTGTATGCGGCCGGCTACGATCCGACTGGTATGTCGACAATGTTCGAAAAGCTGAATGCCAAGAACAAGAAAAAACCGGGTGCAGTCGCGAAACTATTCGCATCGCATCCGCAGTCGATCGATCGTCGTGATACGAGCCTTGCCCTTGTTGCCCGTTTCCCTGAACGCGAAGAGTATGTGATAAGTACCTCAGAATTTGATCGTACAAAGTCGTATCTGCTTCGCACCTCGAATGCGAGAGCAGGCGTGACAAGTGATGTCGAAGATGCTGATCCGGGAAGGCCGACTTTGAAACGCCGAGAGCCGGAGAACACTGACCCCGCTGGAACGGATACGAGCAGTAGCAGCAGTAGCTCAGGTTCCAGTTCATCGGAAGGGCCGCCGCAATTAAAGCGAAAGGGCGAAGAACCCAAACCCGCGCCTTCACCGTCACCTTCACCAAATAACTGATTCAATAGGATACGTAATAAAAAGGGCCGCTTCTGGCGGCCCTTTTTATTTTCCATTGATAAAACCGATCACTTCTGATTTTGTTGCGGTTTCGTTGCCGATGCTGCAGGTACCGGAGTAGCTTGTCGCTGCGAAATTACCGTCGTAAAGGCGTTCGGTATTTGATTTATCTGGATATCGCCTTGATTTTCTATGATCTGGTCGATCAGCTCGAATTTCTCCTTATCGAATTCCTTGGTCATCAACACGCCATTCTTATCGATGGTCATCGGATAAATACCAAAGAACTGGTTCCGTACATTCTGGAAGAATGACTGACCCTCTGGCGGAAGCACGTTTACGCGATCCGGATTTGGCTCGGGGATATTCGCACCGATCAGCTCGAGCTGTTTCTTCGATTCGGCCACATATTGACTGTTCGGATAATCGCGAACGATCTTCTGAAAATAACGAACCGCCTGGTCTGTTTCTTCTTCGATCATGTAGGTGTTTGCAAGCTTGAAAAGCACCTCATCCCCGCTTCCGAAATTCGGGTACTTATCCAATATCTCGCGATATCTGGACTGTGCCCCCTTTAAGCCACCTTTTCCCAGCGTTACTGATTGATTGTAGTAGTAATTAGCGATAAGCAGATTATGAGTTCCGAGATTATTCTGGACCTCGTCAAGCCGCTGCTCAGCTTCCTTTTTCAAGATCGAGTTCGGATATGTCTGCATCAGAGCCTTCAATCGTGTCTCTGCACGTTTCGCTCGGGTCGCGTCGCGATCCGGCAAACCGATCTGACGCATTTCGGCTTCGGCGATCTTCAAAACGACGCGATCGGCAAGCGGATGGGTTGGGAAAAACGTCAGCCAGTCCTGGTATGCGGCAATTGCCTGAATCAACGAGGCAGTCGATCCTTCCAAATAAAACGAATCGGCTACCGCAAGCTTCGACATCGGCAAATACGGTGAATCCGGATAGGTCGTTATGATCGTTTGAAATAGCAATCGTCCAACGTCAAATGCTTTCTTTCGAACCTCACGTGTTGCAACAACAAAAAGCTCCCTGTCGCGCCCCGGTGTGACCGTTCCGATAAGCTGTTCATATTCGTCATTCCCGCCCCCGCCGAAAATGCCCAGAAATTTCTTTTTCTTCTTTGGGTCACGTGGGGTACCTTCCTTCGAATCAGTTGCTGCTCGGGCAGACGCCGTATCGGCCTGTACCGCATCGGCCCGTGTCTGGAGCTCGGCAACCGCAGTTTCCAGCAATTTTATGTCGGCAGCATCGTATTTTTCGGAACGATCGACCTTCCCGCGAATGTCGTTTACGTCAGACAGCAACCTCGACGCATCCTTTTCGAGGGAAAGCAGCCGTCCGACCGGCGTATCCGCATTCTTTTTGTCGTCTTTGCTTGTCTTTTCTTCTTTTGAAAGCACCGATGCAGCGCTCGAAGCCGATTTTCGAATCGTTTCGAGCTTTTGCCGCATTACTTCAAGACGCTGGACCGGCGAACCCTCTCCCCCGGCATTCTGGGCGAATGAAGAAAGAGCGCTGCCAAGCAGCACGAAAAAAATCGACAAAATAATGACCTTACTATTTCTCATAAGCAAAAACTTCCGGCCAGTTTCCAAGCCGGTCAAACCCACATCGCTCCTGCCCCCAGAAGCTGTTTTACCGCGGCTGCCGGGTCGTTTTTTCCAAAAACGGCAGTCCCTGCGACAATGATCTCGGCTCCCGCGCCGACGACCTCTTCTATATTCTTCTCATCGATACCGCCGTCGATCTCGATACGTGTCGAAAGTCCTCGGGTTACGATCATCTCGCGAAGCCGGCGGAGCTTTACAACCGAACCGCTTACAAACTTCTGACCGCCAAATCCCGGATTTACAGACATTAAAAGCACAAAGTCGGCGTACTGCAATGCTTCATCCAGCGCTGCCAGCGGTGTAGCCGGGTTTATCGCAATTCCGGCTAATGCCCCTGCCTCTTTTATCGAAGATAGAGTTCGATGCAAATGCGCATCCGCCTCAACGTGAACCGAAACCATATCAGCCCCGGCCTTTACGAACTCAACGGCATAGCGGCCAGGCTCATCGATCATCAAATGTGTATCGATGATCATTTTCGTCGCCTTTCGAAGCGAACTTACAACGGGAAGCCCGATCGTGATATTTGGAACAAAATGCCCGTCCATCACGTCCACATGCAAAACCGTGGCTCCAGCCCTTTCGACTATCTCGATCTCTTCAGCAAGTCGCGTGAAATCAGCTGACAAGATCGAAGGCGCAATTTCGATCATTCAAATACCTTCGATTCTTCGTTATTAGTTGCAAATAAGCGGTCTCAAGTTGTAAAACTCACGGCTTTGTTGGACGCGGCCGTTGCTCGCCAGACGTCGGTTTTGCGGCCGAGGGCGACTGTTGCGGTTTAACGCCCGGACCTGTCGCGGGACCTGACTTAGATTTATCCGCATTTGGATCGGCGTCTTTCTTATTTGAATTCTCCGCAGGGACGGTAAGCCCATCCTTACCTGTGTCTGTACCGTCTGTAGTATTCGCGATGGTGTCGCGCGTCGTAT
>JBJMGN010000197.1:0-3383 GCA_045807885.1 Pyrinomonadaceae bacterium
AAGATCCAGGTCGGTTTGTTCAATATCATGCAGGAAGGCGATGTGCAGATAAAGGGCTATCCGGTCCGACTGCCGCTCGACGTTATGTTGGTGTTCAGCGCAAATCCGGAAGATTATACGGCGCGTGGCAAGATCATTACACCGTTAAAGGACCGTATCGGGTCGGAGATAATGACGCACTATCCGGCAAATGTGCAATTAAGCTCGGCGATCACGCAGCAGGAAGCCTGGTCGGAAAGGCCTGGATTTGAGGACCATAAGATCACTGTTCCGGAATTTATTTCGGAGACCATCGAACAGATCGCTTTCGAAGCGCGGGACGATCAGCGTGTGGACAAGCGAAGTGGCGTTTCGCAGCGATTTTCGATATCGGTATTGGAATCGGCAATATCCAACGCGGAGCGCCGTACGTTGATCACAGGCGAAAAAGAGATCGTGCCTCGGATCTCGGATATTTATGCGGCGCTGCCTTCGATGACCGGAAAGATGGAGCTCGAATACGAGGGCGAACAGATCGGTGCAACACGATTGGCAAAAGACCTGATAAAGCGCGCAAGCGGTGTCATATTTGAAGGCTTTTTTCTCGGCATCGATTTTGATCGGACCGTGAAATGGTTTGACGAAGGCAACAAGCTGCTTCTATCAGATACGGCGTCGGCGGAAGAATGCATTATGCTTTTGGACGCTGTTCCCGACCTTATCGAATCGACTCTAGTTCCACTCGAATTTAAGCTCGAGGAAAAGGCGAAATTGGTTTCGGCTTGTGAATTTGTGCTCGAAGGGCTTTTTGCGCAGAACAAGATCTCTAGAAATGAAGACGGCGGTTATGAAGCGGTCACCAAAGCGAAACGCGATCGTCGCGGGATGATATACGAAGATCTTACAGATCTTGACAATTACAACTAAAAACGCGAGCCGCTCTTCCGAGCACTCGCGTTTTCAACCCTCCCCGATTCGATCGAAATGGCCTAATTAGCCACGTCGGTAATAAACCTTTTGGCATTGCTTGGTCTTAGGATTCAGTACATAGGTATAAAGCAATCCGCCACCTGCACCTGCTCCGGCACCGATCAAAGCGCCTCGTCTTCCACCTAAAAGAGCGCCGAGAATTGCGCCGCCGCCGGCTCCGTACGCGACGTTCATTGCGTTACGGTGACGTTTATAAAATCGCGAGTATCTGTTTCCTGTACACGGCCTCAGCGCACTGTTGCTGACCGCAACGGCCCCGCTCGCGCTCACACTAGTCGTCATGAGCGGAATCATTAAGGCAAGCAAACTGAAAATGAAAAATGTTGAAATTATCCTTTTCATAAGTTCCTCCTTCACGAAAGTAAAACTACAAAGCCGAAGCTTCCGCGGTTAAAGAAAGCAATGGCCGTACCATTAACGTTAAAACTAATAGTATCTATAAGTTACGAAATGAATAGTTCGAGTATGGCTTCTAATGTGACACGATATAGTTCACATTTCGGCGTAATGGTGCACGGGTTTGCGGCAAATAAAAAGGCCGCGAACAAACGTTCGGCGGCCCTTTCAAGCCTAATAGTTAATTAATAATTCGTGTAATAGTAGCGCCTGACCGGACGATACGAGTAGCTGACGAACGGCCCGAAACCGGCGACAAATGTCGCCCCGCGGCGACGCGGAAATCGGCGATGCCGGCGATAAGAGTAAGCGGACCGTGGCGCGTACCCGTATTCAGCACTCCCATAGGAATAACCGGGAGCGTAGCCGTAACCGGCCGTCCGATATGACCCTCCTTCCCGCCACCTGCATGACTGCGCGCTTCCGGTTTCTGAATAGAGAAACAGAAATGCGACCATGGCGAATGCAATCACCAAAAACTTTTTAATATGCATGATAGATCCTCCAAATATTGTTTTATGGAGAGAGTTCTGTGATAAGTTTTTGGAGAGAGAAAAATTCCGGGGGATCGGTGTGGACGATAATACTTTAGTCGTTTCGGTGGGCCGATTCAAGTAGTTCGTTAGCGATGAAATTCATTCGTTATTCAAAATTCAACGGTTTCGATGTCTTCGGTGTGGATCTGGGCAGCCTGATGGATGCTCTGTCGAATCGGATGCTGGATTCGGGTTTCAACGAAGACTATTGGTGGACGCGTCAACGAGATCAGATGGACGATTCGCTAGATGCTTTGCGTCAAGCAGTCCTTCAGGCGTTACTCGACAATGAAATTTTGACCGAGCAAGATGTCGAAAAGATGCTTGCCGAAAACGAAGGCAAGTTCCGCGGTTCTTTGCTCGAAGAGTTGATCAATAAGTTGATCGAACGTCTAGTCGAAGAAGGATATTTAAATCTCAAAGAGATCGAGCGCGAACAAAGGGAACAGCAAAACGGGAACGGCCCCGGCGAGGTCGGGGAGCCGCTGCCGCGAAACATCAAGTTTGAGGTCACTGAAAAAGGCCTCGATTTTCTCGGATACAAAACGTTACAAAAGCTGCTGGGATCCTTAGGCAAATCATCGATCGGCCGGCACGAAACGCCGCAATTGGACACCGGCGTCGAGGCTGTGCTCGCGTCGAAACAATATGAATTCGGTGACACGATCAATCTCGATGTAAATGCGACGCTGATGTCGGCGTTGGCGCGCGAAGGCCTTGGCGTGCCTCTTAATCTTGAGTACAGCGATCTTTATGTTCGCCAGCAGGATTATCATTCGTCGTGCGCGACCGTAGTGATGCTCGATTGCTCGCATTCGATGATCTTGTACGGCGAAGATCGCTTTACACCGGCGAAAAAGGTGACGCTCGCGCTCGCCCATCTGATCCGCACGCAATATCCTGGCGACAGCCTGCGGATCGTTTTGTTTCATGACGAGGCGGAAGAGTTGCCGCTTGCGAAACTCGCGACCACGCAGGTCGGGCCTTATCACACGAACACCGCTGAGGGCCTGAAGCTCGCCCGCCGCATTCTCACCGCCGAGCGAAAAGAGATGAAGCAGATCGTAATGGTGACGGACGGCAAGCCGACCGCCGCGTTTATCGAGCCGTCAAACTCCGCGTACTTCAGCTATCGGCGATACTCTGAAACAGCGAAAACGGGCAATCGTCTGCTTTACAAGAACTCGATGGGTAACGATCCGTTCGTGATGGCGGAAACTTTCAAAGAGGTGCAAGCCTGCCGCAAAGGCGGGATAATGATCAATACCTTCATGCTTGCCAGCGACCCGTATCTCGTCGAATTTGTAAAACAAATGACCGCGATCACCCGCGGCAAAGCGTACTTTGCCAATCCAAACAACCTCACGCAATTCGTTCTTATGGATTTTTTGAAAAGGCGCACTAGCAGGGTAAAATAACCGGGTCCGTTTTCTTAAGAACCTTCTAAATGCTGAAGAATGATCTTCATGATCCCACGTGGTT
>JBJMGN010000198.1:0-5254 GCA_045807885.1 Pyrinomonadaceae bacterium
TGAAATGACACCGGCCGGCGCGATTCTTGGTATATGTACAATTCTTTTACGTAGGGGAAGAGCACGAATTCTTCCTTTTGCATGTGCACCGTCAGCTCGACTTTTAGTTCATTGTAAAGCCCGGCGATTTCCCGCAGTTCGCAATGGTTGCCGCCGTGATGATGCAGTACATCTTCCAAGAGGATATCGAGCCTCCCTATGGCGTCGCGCGTGAAAGTGTGATGAACACGTACAATATGATCTACAAGCTCGTTTGCGTCGAGATACTCAGCAAACCGTTGTTTTGGCAGCGTTTGTCCGGCTGGCAATGATTGGATTTTGCGGAGAACGCTCACAGGATCAACGCCGGCAGCCGAACATGCGTCGGCCAACTTTTTGTGTCCATTGCAGCAATAATCAATATGAAATTCTTCAAAAACCCGGGCTGAAGCCGGATTTGAAATGACGACGTCGCGAACGCTTTCTGTGCTGAGATCCATATTAGAGGGGCACCTCCGCCTGCCTTTAAGCAATCCGCGAGCCACTGAAAAAAGAACGTGAGATCGTGAGCAAGCGTCCATTTGCAATGGTCTATTGCGATAAAATACGCACTCACTGCGAATCTTTACCAAACTCAGACAGATGGCTCGCTAACGCCAGATCTGTAACTTGAAAGGCGAGATTATTTTGTTGAGCAAGTTCAACATATAATTACGAATTGAATGAACATTGGCCAGACAGTATTGATCGTCGATGATGAGCGGTTTATGAGGACCACGCTAGGCGAGGCTTTGCGCGCTTGGAATTATGAGACGATCGAGGCTGACAGCGTCGCCTCAGCAAAAAATGAATTCGACCGCGAGTTACCACCTATTGTTTTGCTGGATATCGATCTTCCTGACGGTTCCGGACTCGACGTCCTGAACTATATTAAGGAAAGGCAGCCCAGTACGATTGCCATCATGGTAACGGGGAATGTTGATGTGCCGAATACCATTGCGGCCCTGCGCGGCGGTGCCCACGATTTTATAGGAAAACCGGTAAAGCTCGAGGAACTACGTATAACATTACGGAACGCTTCTGAGGTTCATTTACTCCGACGCGAGATTCACCACGTCCGAAACGAACAAGCCCGCAAATTCAGTTTCAGCGAAATAATCGGCAATTCTGAACCGCTTGCAAAAGCGATCGAACTTGCACGACGCGTAGCCGCGTCAGATGTTTTGTCGATCTTGCTTTATGGGGAAACCGGGACGGGAAAGGACCTATTCGCACGTGCGATCCATTTTGAATCAGACCGGGCAAATTCTCCGTATCTCGCGATAAACTGTGCGGCCTTACCGGCGACGCTTATCGAATCCGAACTTTTCGGCTACGAGAAAGGTGCTTTCACAGACGCGAAGCAGCGCAAGGAAGGACTTTTCGAACAAGCACAGGGCGGCACGATATTCCTGGACGAGATCGGGGAGCTTGAATTGCCGCTGCAGGCGAAACTGCTTCGAGTTTTGGAAGAAGGCGCCTTTCGACGCGTCGGCGGGCTCAAGGACCTGCCGCTGAATGTTCGGATCATTGCCGCGTCCAACAAGGACCTTAAACGAACGAGCGAAGAAGGCGGCTTCCGCCTCGATCTTTATTTCCGTTTGTCAGTGATCCAAGTCGATATTCCGCCGCTGCGGGAGCGGGGAGACGATGTCCTTTTGCTTGCCGAACATTTCATCGAACGAGCCAATCTCAAACGTCGCGGAGTGAAACTCAACGGTTTGTCGCCTGAAGTATCTGGGATATTTCGTCGATATCGTTGGACGGGCAATGTTCGCGAACTGCGAAATGTCATCGAGCGCTCATCGATCCTTGAAGACGGCAATACGGTGACGACCGCTCATCTGCCGATCGACCTTGTTGGAGCAAAACCGGGCCTGGCAGGCGCAGGCAACGGCATCGCGCTGCCCCTGAACGGCGTGTCGCTTGAGGAAGTCGAAGTCGAACTAGCGAAACAGGCAATGGCGCGTACCAACGGCAATCTGACCCAGGCCGCAAGGCTTCTGGATATTTCCCGTGATCAGCTTCGTTATAAATTGAAAAAGGCCGGCGAGTACGATCTTTCTGAGATTGAATAATCGGTTGAATGGAAACAATAGATAAATTGGTGGTCGAGGCCGGTAATGGGTCCGGTGAGGTTGGTGAGCTTGTAAAAAAGCTTGCCGATCTGAAATTTGCGATCGATCAGGCGGCCATCGTCGCAACGACCGATCAAACCGGTCGCATAACCTACGTCAATGACAAGTTTTGTGAAATTTCAAAGTACAGCCGCGAGGAATTGCTAGGTCAGGATCATCGAATAATCAACTCCGGCTATCATCCTAAGGAATTTATTCGGAACATTTGGACCTCGATCGCCAATGGTAACGTTTGGCGCGGAGAGCTGCGCAACCGCGCAAAAGACGGTTCCATCTACTGGGTCGACACAACCATTATTCCGTTTATCGACGAATCGGGAAAACCATTTCAATATACTGCGATCCGTTATGAGATCACAGAACGGAAGCTCGCCGAGGAACGAATTCGGCAGCAAGCTTCCCTTCTTGATCAGGCACAGGACGCGATCCTGGTATGTGACCTTGATCATAAGATTACCTACTGGAACCTCGGCGCCGAAAAGATCTACGGCATTTCCGAATCTGAGGCTGTCGGAAGTTCGCTGGTGGAGGTTGTCTTCTCGGAAGGCGAGGAAACGTTGAAGCAGGCGCAGGCTTCGATCGATGCCAACGATGTTTGGAACACGGAACTTCGTCAGACCACTCAAGACGGACGCGTGCTATATTTCGTGACTCGATGGCGATTGATCCGCGATGAAGACGGCGAGCCCAACCACATCCTGATCATAAACACAGATGTCACGGAACAGCGGCTAAGCGAAGCTCACCTGCTTCGTGCACAGCGGCTCGAATCGATCGGTACATTAGCCGGCGGGATCGCGCATGATCTGAATAACGTGCTTTCGCCGATACTGATGTCTGTCGAAATGCTTCAGTTGGAAGATGCCAAAGGTGCAAATTCACGGTGGCTTTCGATGATTCGCGAGAATGCTGAGCGAGGCGCAGCGCTGATCAAACAAGTCCTGTCCTTTGCAAGGGGCATGGAAGGTGAGCGTGTATCCGTTCAGCTAAAGCATATTATTAAAGATCTCGTGAATGTGCTTGCCGAAACGCTTCCTCGCTCGATAGAGATCCGATTTCATATCGATCCAGAACTTTGGGTAATAACCGCTGACGCAAATCAAATACATCAGGTGTTGATGAATACGTGCATTAACGCTCGGGACGCGATGTCTGACGGCGGCACGATCAATATCAAGGCCGAAAATGTTGTGATCGATGAGAATTATTCACGAATGAATCCCGGCTCGAAGCCCGGGCCTTACGTTAAGGTTGTGGTTGATGACACCGGAACCGGCATGAAGAAGGAAGTGCTCGATCGTATCTTCGACCCATTTTTTACTACCAAAGAAGTTGGAAAAGGAACCGGCCTCGGCCTTTCGACGACATTGATGATCGTAAAAAGCCATGACGGTTTTCTCAACGTTTACAGCGAAGTCGGCAAAGGCACGCGATTTACGGTCTATTTTCCTGTTGCTGCAGGAGAGGCCGGTGATATCTCTTCTTCCCGCGACGCAGCGATGCCGGCCGGCAACGGTGAGCTGATACTTGTTGTTGATGATGAGGTAATGATCAGAGAGATCTCAAAAGCAACGCTCGAGCGTTTCGGTTATGAAGTTGTTACTGCGAAAGACGGAAAGGAAGCTCTCGACGTTCTTTTGGCCGCCGATCTAAAGGTCGACATGGTGATCACTGATCTGGCGATGCCAGTAATGGATGGGTCGCAATTGGTGCGATCGATTCGCGGCACGGACGCCGAGATACCGATTCTAGCGATGAGCGGCTTTGTTGAGCCCGATCAGGCGGCCGATATGCGTTCGATGGGCGTTGATACCGTTTTGGACAAGCCGTTTACAGCGGAAGTACTGCTCACCGCAATTAGAAAAGCTCTGACAAAATGACTCCGATTTCCCCTCCTGCGACAACTCAGGCCGAACGCATTCTATAGCTCCAAGATCCAGTGGAGAATAGTGGAAATTTTCGCTATCCGCGAATAATTTCACTACCTACAATCGAGTACTTCCTAACAAAACCGGCATTTTTCTGTGGCACGAGCGTTGCCCTTCAGTCAAGTGAAGTACCGCGTGTGCAACCAGCGGACAAAAACGGTTCGAGGAGAAAAAAATGTCTGTCAAGTTTTATAACATCGTTTGGCTGCTTTTCCTTGGGATGGTAGGAATCTGTTTCTTGAGCGGAAATCTGACGCCCGTTGCTGGCGTTGTGATCGGCTTTATCGCATTTGGATGGGTCTTTATGGGAATGATAGTGGTTCTACCTACGAGTATTCATCATTCGGCTCCTGTCGTCAGAGGCGGCCCGATATTTCTGGGGCGGCTTCGCGAGATCTTTCAAAAAGCAGAAGATCGTTTCCATGATTGGCGCGCTGCGTGGATGTCATCTAGCAGCATCGAGGTTCGGCGGCCGAAGTTGCATTGAAATTGTTAGTGCGATCTGCGCGAATGGAGGGTTGAAATGAAAACATTATTGGCCATAGACGGTTCGATCTTCGGTGGTGCTGCCCTTTCACGAGCCTGCGAAATTATCGGAGCGCAGTTGTCCCCCGAAGTTCGCGTCTTGACGGCATATGAGGTACTCGCACCGGTTATGAGCGAACCTTTTGTTCCGATGCCGGTCTACTCACAGGAGATCGTAGACGAACTTCGTCAAAAGGCCGAAGAGATCGCGGCCGGCGCAGTTGAGAAACTGACCGAGAAACTTCCAGAGGCAGCAATCTCATCCTGCGTGAAGATGGACGAACCTGGCGCAGCGATCGTCTCTGAAGCGAAAGCATGGAACGCCGACCTCATAATCGTTGGATCGCATGGTCACGGGATTTTCGGACGCGTTCTACTTGGATCAGTTTCTGACTATGTTATCCATCACGCCCCTTGTTCGGTGATGGTGGTCAGATCATCCAATGCCCTCAATCGTAACGGAAACAATTAGGTCAATATCTCTATGGACCCCGGGAGTAACGCCAAGCACAGCTGCTGAAGCGACGCCACATCACCGGTCGGGTTCGTTATCGCTCTGAGTTTCGTGGGCTTGAGCGGTCCTGTTGTCCCGGGGATATTCGGCACAAGCCTTTCGCATAAATTCACTGCCTGGTTTTTGAAGGA
>JBJMGN010000199.1:0-3562 GCA_045807885.1 Pyrinomonadaceae bacterium
GTAAGGGATTTAACGCGCGATTTGAACCTCGGCAGTTCCGGGCTTTCAGTTTGGCCGGCGATTCGCAAGAGACGCTTGACCTCGATTACTCCAAAACGAATTTCTTTCTCTCGGCGTCGGTCCACGCGCAGATCGCGTCAATTTCAGACGGCGCCAGCGCCGACTCGCGATGGACTATCAGATATGACGGCAGCGGCATTTCGCCCGAGCGCACCTGCTCACAAATTTCCTCTAGCTTATGTTCCTGCTTTTTCGGAGCATAGGTTGCATACTCGCTGACGTTCAAATGACGTCGCCCATCTTCAATATGATTTCGCAGCCACCAAGAGACCGGAGCTACATTTGTGTACCACGGGTACACCGTTTTGTGCGAGTGGCAGTCGTTGCACGAGCGCGCCATTATCTGTTGGATATCCGGCGGCACATTTATTACGGCTTCCATCGTTTTTTCGGGCACGACCGGCGGATTTGATTTGTCGATCCGCACAAATTGCATAAGGGCGAAAACAACAGCTAGACAAACAAGAACGATCTTTACAATGCGCATATTGCTGTGAATTTTACACTTTGTCCGCACGCATTGTCCCGTGCATCGGCGGAAGCTTGAAAGTTGTAGTAAAATTCATACTGAAGTGCAGTAATGATTCGCCCTACCCTGATCGCGATTCCTTTGTTCGCAGCGTTGATCGCCGCCGAGGCTCATCTCGCCCGGCACCGCGGCTCGAACGAATTTGAAGATGTTAAAGACACTCGGACAAACATCGTTCTAGGTTTTTCGAGTACCGCATGGGGCATCCTTTGGGGTTTGCTCACCGGCTTCATCTATTTATACGCGTATGACCTTTCTCCGTTTAAATTTCCCGCCGACGTTTGGTGGACATGGGTACTACTTTTTTTCGTTGACGACCTCGCTTATTACATTTTTCACCGAGTCAGCCACGAAACGCGGCTGTTCTGGAACTTTCACGTCGTTCATCATTCGAGCAGGCAATACAACCTGAGCGTTGCTGTACGTCAGAGCTGGTTCTCAGGGATCCTACACTGGGTGTTCTACGCGCCCGTTATGCTTCTCGGCTTTGCTCCTTGGATGTTCCTGCTTGTTCACGGGTTTAACCTGATCTATCAGTTTTGGATCCATACGAAGCTTATTCGATCGCTCGGCCCGCTAGAGCTGGTGTTAAATACGCCTTCGCATCACCGTGTTCATCACGGAGTCAATAATCCCTATCTCGATAAGAACTATGCGGGCGTTTTGATCATCTGGGATCGGCTCTTCGGATCCTTTGTAAAGGAAACCGAGGAGCCGCGATACGGCATCGTCAAGCAGCTCGAGAGCTATAATCCGTTCTGGATAAACACACACGGGTGGGTCGAAATGATGGATGCGATTCGCGAACAACCTACGCTCTGGCGAAAGGTGCGATGCATTTTCGGCTCGCCGAATATGGAATTTGACGATACGTCTCGAAAGACAATACCCGCCAGTTGAGATTAACGATTCGAATCGAAAGGGACCCGAACACCGGCGGTTTGCTCGCAACCTTCGTTCGCTAATATACTTACCCAACATGCCTGATAGAAAAATAAGAGTATTGGTCGCCAAACCCGGGCTTGACGGCCATGACCGCGGTGCGAAGGTTATCGCACGCGCCCTTCGCGACGCCGGAATGGAAGTCATCTACACCGGCCTGCGGCAAACGCCCGAAATGATTGCCTCAGCCGCTTTGCAGGAAGACGTCGATGCTGTCGGCATTTCAATCCTAAGTGGCGCGCATCGAACTTTATGTCCGCGAATTGTTGAACTGCTTCGAGAGAACGGCATGGACGATGTTCTGATCCTGGTTGGCGGCATTGTCCCTAATGAAGATATCGAAGGATTAAAATCGAACGGTATTTCGGAAGTATTTCTGCCGGGAACATCGACCGAAGACATCGTGAAGTACATCAACGCGAACGTCCGTGCCAATTGAACCCTCTGACACTACGGTACAGTTCTTGCAATGATTTGGCTTTATGAAATTGAATAAGTTCAAATCATTTTTCTTCGCAGTTCTGTTAATTCCGGGACTCATTTTCGTCGGTGAAGGCATTTCGTCGAATAACGGTTCGATGACCGCAGGAGCCCAAACCGTTACGGTTCGTCGAACAAGCCGTAACATCGGTCACGCGGCATACCGTGGCGGTCGCTGGGTCGTGCGAAAGACCTGGAATGGCACAAAGTGGGTTTACCGTAAAACCTGGTACCCGACGAAACGCTTTGGCAAGGCTACCTGGCGAGGGACCAAAAAGGTAGGCCGCACAGTCAAACGGGCGATTACCTGAGCTGCTGACAGAATGCGGAATTTCGAAAAAGATCGGAGTTTATCCGAATTCGTCGGTGGTTTGGATTTTCTTACTCACAAAAATACCCACGCGGGACAGTGGGGCACTTCGTTCTTTGGGATAAATTTCCATGGCACGAAAACTGCGTTTGATGGCCTCTAGCAATCTAGAACTCTCTCATTGAGAAACAATAAAAGAGGTTAATTCTATGAAAATGAAGAGGCTTTTAAGGCTCATCGCTATTTCCTCGTTTGTATTCTTTGCGTACAGTGCGGCGTCTGCTCAAGATAAAGAGACTGCAAACGATACAAACCAAGCTTCAAGCAAGCCGAAGGTAGTCATCACGGATGGCCTTGAAAAAGCGGCTGACGTTACAAAAAATGCCGCCGAGAAAACTGCCGACGTAACAAGGAGCGCTGCCGAAAAAACCGCGAAATCGGCTAAGGCTTTCGGGAAACATTCTGTAGAGGTCACAGAAAACGTAGTTGGAAAGTCGGTGGAGGCAGGGCGTTATTACACCGTCAAGTCTTGGGACGGGACAAAGTGGGTCTCCAAGCAGGTCTGGTACAAGACCAAACAGGGCGCAAACGCTGTGAAGGACGCCGTCTCGCATTAACCATCATCGGTTTTGACTTAGCCTAATTGACCCCGACCGCATCGCTGGTTTCTAATTTAGTCGAATGAAGACAAAGATTAGAGTAGCCAGCGGCCAGGGTTTCTGGGGCGACCTTCTTACAGCGCCGGTCGATCAGGTCCGAAACGGACCAATAGACTATCTGATGCTCGATTACCTCGCCGAGGTGACGATGAGCATTGTACAAAAACAGCGAGCCCGCGACCCAAAGGCGGGATACGCGAAGGATTTCGTTGCGCTCATGCGCGAGATCCTGCCCGATTGCGTCGAAAAGAACATTAAGGTTTTATCGAATGCCGGAGGCGTGAATGTCACAGGCTGCGCCGCGGCAATTAAAGAAACCGCTCGTGAACTTGGCCTCGGCGGCAAGGTAAAGATCGGTGTAATAACCGGCGACGACATTTTGGGCCGACTTGATGAGTTCGCTGAAAAAGGCGTCGAGGTCACCAACATGGAAACCGGGGAACCGCTCGCCGCGGTTCGCGATCAGGTGCAATCCGCCAATGTTTACCTCGGTGCCGGCGGGCTAGTCGAAGCTCTTGATAAAGGTGCACAGGTAGTTGTCGGCGGCCGTCTGACCGATACCGGTTTAACACTCGCTCCGCT
>JBJMGN010000200.1:0-3108 GCA_045807885.1 Pyrinomonadaceae bacterium
CGATGCGCGTTCCGGGAACGTATGTGACGTTTCCGCCGCCGACCTTCTCGGCGATCGCAGCCTGAATGGTCGGTCTGTCCTTTGGATAAAGCGACGGCTCAGAGCCCTGCCATACATATGTCCATCCATTGTTTAGTGTGATAAGCGAATCAGCAGTTGGGCCCACAACGAGTACCTTCTTGTTCTTGTCGAGTGGCAGAATGTTGTTTTTGTTTTGCAAAAGCGTGATCGATTCTCGCGCTGCTTGAAGAGCAACTGCCGGGTATTCTGATCTTCCATAGTTCGCTCGAAGCGAAGAATCAGGCATCGCATTTTCGAACAATCCGTTTTCAAATTTTACTCGCAGGATCCGCCGCACTGCATCGTCGATCCGCGACATTGGAACCTTTTTTTCTTTGACGAGTTCGATCAGGTGATCGCTAAAGCTGTAGCTGAGCGGCACCATACTCATGTCAACGCCAGCCATTACGGCGAGCCGCGTTGCCTCTTTTTCGTCGGCTGCAACGTGCCACGACGAGACAAGTTTTTTGATGTCCTCCCAGTCTGTAACGATAAATCCATCAAAACCCAGTTCGCCTTTCAGCAAATCGGTCAGCAAATGTTTATTGATGTGTCCGGGCACGCCGTTGATCTCGGCCGAGTTGACCATGACAGTACGAGCACCGGCTTTTACAGCAGCGGAGAACGGCGGAAGAAAGTTTTCGCGAAGCGCATATTCCGGAATGTAGGCAGGCGTTCGGTCCCGTCCGGACAACGGAAAGCTGTAGCCGACGTAGTGCTTTAAGCTGGCCGCCACATGCTTTCCGCTGCTCACATCGTCGCCTTCGAGCCCGCGGACAAAAGCCGTTCCCATGACGGTCGCTAGATAAGGGTCTTCGCCAAATGTCTCCCAAAGGCGCGGCCACATTGGATGACGTCCAACGTCGAGGACCGGCGAAAAGCTCCACGTAATTCCCGCGGCTCGTGTTTCCATCGCGGCGATCTCGGCTGAACGCTGCATCAGCGCGGGATTCCATGTCGCCGCCATTCCAAGCTCTTGTGGAAACAGCGTCGCGCCTTGAACATAATTGGCACCGTGTATCGAATCCAAGCCGTAGATCACCGGGATTTTTAGCCTCGTCCGCCCGGCTGCTTCCTGTATCGGCCGAATGATGCGATGCCAATGGTCGAGTGTGAGAGCTTGATTAGTAACATTGAGGATCGAGCCGACGCCGTACTTTACGACTGCCTTTTCGAGCTTTTCCGCGTCTATCTCAACGCTTTGGTCCTTGCCGCGGGTGACCATATCGATGGTCAACTGCGTCATTTGCCCGACCTTTTCTTCGATCGTCATTCGACGGAGCAGGGTTTCGATCCTAGCAGAATTGTCCTTCCGGATGGGCCGCCTCGACACTTCACGAAAGATCGTATCGCTATCGACGACGTCGTTTTGCGCATACCCCGGAACGGCTAATTGCGAGGCGACCGCAAATAGCAAAAGTAGTGTAGCAGGTCTCGTCATTATCGAAGCTGGCAGATGTCGAGGATGTTCATATCCGTGTAGTCCAAATTCTCGCCGCCCATCGCCCAGATGAACGAGTAGTTCGTCGTGCCGACGCCCATGTGAATCGACCAGGGAGGCGAAACGACCGATTCGCCGTCGCCCATGACGATATGCCGCATACAGCTCGGCTCGCCCATGAAATGCATGATTCGCTGGCCTTCATTCAGATCAAAATAGAAATAGACCTCCGAACGCCGATCATGAAGATGCGGGGGACATGTATTCCAAACACTGCCGGTCTTCATTGCAGTAAGGCCGAGCAGCAACTGAGAGGATTTACATACCGCGGGAACGACGTACTGGTAGACCGTTCGTTCGTTCGCATTTTCCGTTGAGCCAAGATCTTTCGCGACCGCTTGATCGATCGAAATATGCTTCGCTTCAAATTGCGCATGCGCCGGCGTCGAAACAAGGTAAAAACGCGTTGGATCGCGCGGCTCGACCGACTCAAAAGAAACGCTTTCGGAGCCCATAGGTATGTAAAGGCAATCTTTCGGCTTCAGTTCATAACGCTCGCCATCAACCGATATCGCGCCCGTGGAGCCGCCGACATTTACGGCTCCCATTTCGCGGCGTTCGAGAAACGGCTTACCGTTTGCCGACGCCGGCTCAGTTTGCAGCGGCAGCAAAAGCGGTGTGTCCGATGGCGCTGCACCGCCTATGACAAAGCGTTCATAATGTAAATAGTTAAGTCGAATTTCATTCTCTGCAAAGAGTCCGTTTATCAGGTATCGTGATTGGAGATCTTCGTTCGAAACACCCGACATTGATAGTGGGTCAGTTGCGTAGTAGGTTTTTTGAAACATATTGATTACTTAGAGATTCAAGTTTATGAATTTAGCTGGTCTTAACGACGAAGCAGCGATCGGCGTCGGCTCGCCTGAGAGCGATCTCGAAATTGCACAACTGCAACAAATCGTCGAACAGGCTCTCGCTGCTGTGCCAAAGGACTCGCGTGTGCTTGCAATAATTCCCGACAAGACCCGCGACGACAACACGCATATATTGTTTCCGTTTGCTGCAAAAATTTTGGCGGATAACGGCTCTGCAAAACTCGACGCCCTTGTCGCTCAAGGCACGCACTCCGCAATGACCGAAGCGGAAAAATTTACAAAGATCGGTTTGACCGATGGCGCCAAGATCCCGCTCGACCGCATATACGATCATCGCTGGGATGATCCCACAGAACTCGTCACGATCGGCGAGCTTGCGGTGGATCAGGTCGCTCATATCACCGACGGCCTGTTTAACGAATCGATACCTCTGGCTGTGAACGGCCTTGCTGCTCCCGGCCGGTACGACGTCATTCTTATCTTTGGAGCGACTGTTCCGCACGAAGTGGCCGGATTTGCCGGCGGTGCCAAATATTTTTTCCCGGGCATTGCTGGCGCCGAACTAACACACAAAACTCACTGGCTCGCCGCCCTTGCAACTATCGATAAGATCATTGGGCGTATCGAAACCCCAACACGTCTCCTTATCGAAGCGGCAGCCGATCACATTTCGGCGAAAGTGATCGCATTCACGTCTGTCGTGAGTCGAACGGAAGATGACCTACTTCGAAC
>JBJMGN010000201.1:0-9181 GCA_045807885.1 Pyrinomonadaceae bacterium
GTCAAAACATGGCATCAACGTTCTCTATGACATCCCGATCTCGGAGGTTACGCCTAGCGAGATTCGTTCGACCAAAGGTCATCGGATTGAGCATGATCTGCTGATGCTGATGCCGCCATTTCGGGGTCATGAGATGTTCAAAACATTGGGAGCCGTGGATGAGAACGATTTTCTGCAAGTCGATGAGTTTATGCGTGTCAAAAATATGCTGAACGTATTTGCAGTCGGCGATGCGGCCGCTTTCACCGGACCCAAATTTGCGCACATGGCGGTGCGACAAGCACAAGTCGCGGCTACAAACCTAAAGGCCGAGCTCGAAGGTCGCCAACCTTCAGAGGCATACTTTCACGAGATCGCAACGATCATCAACGCCAACGGGCCCGACTCGATCTATTTACATTACGGAATTTGGGACCAGGAAATGTACAAGTTGAAACAAGGCCGTCTTTGGAGTTGGGCGAAAGACTTCCATGCCGCAAGGTGGCAACGGCAACACGCTTAGCTTTGCGGAAACTAGCCGTTATGGATCCCTTGCCGACATTTTTGAATTTATCGGTGAGGAAAAATCCTTTTTCGATACCGGCAGAAACGGGCCTTTTCGGACCCTCGTTTTGTTGGAGCTCGGATTGCGGGATCGGCTCTTGTTCTTTCTACCCCGTACCAAAAACAGTTTAATTTACGGGTGCACACTAACGACACACCAAAGTCAAAGAATGAAAAAAGGCATCACAATCGATGCCTTTTAACTTATTGATTCTTAATGGTGCTGAGGGCGGGAATCGAACCCGCACGCCCCTAAGGACACAGGATTTTAAGTCCTGGGCGTCTACCAATTCCGCCACCCCAGCATGAAGCAAGAGATTATCATAGCGAAATTGAACTTCAAAGGTTGCCTGCGGCAGATGTCAAACCGTAAAGTTGCGGCGTCGCTATGCTAGAATTTCTGCGTCTAACCTTTTATGGAACAGTATTTGTGGATCGCGTGGACCGTTCTTGGTGTGGCGTTGATCATCGCTGAGATCTTTACGCTTGGCTTCGTACTTTTTTGGTTTGGCTTGGGAGCTTTGGGAGCAGCCTTAGCCGCGATCGTCGGTTTCGGCTTGCCGATCCAGTTCGCTGTTTTCGCAGTCATTTCCATCGGCCTCACGGTTGTGTCACGCACGCTTTTCGCTAAATATCTGTTCCATCGAGATGAAGACGCAATGAAGATGGGCATGGATTCACTGCCCGGACAAGTGGGAACGGTTACGATCGCAAGCAGCGGCGCGCTCAATGAAGGCGCGGTACGCGTTTACGGATCGGTGTGGACCGCATTTCCGGCAGATGAGGACATTAAACTTATCGAAGGTGAAAAGGTCGAGGTAGTAAAAGTTAAGGGGTCTTCGATCTTCGTAAGGCCCGTTTCGAAAGAGCTTCCGGAATGGCGGCAGGACTAAACGATCTCGGCTGTGTCATCGTCCGTGCTTACATCCTGATCCGCGGTGTCATGAATGTTCCCGAGGTCGATCATCTCGAGCTGTACATCGTCTCCCGACGGTTCCGGCAGATCGTCACCCGTGAGTTTCGCAATAACGACGGTGATGTTGTCCTCGCCCCCGTTCTCGTTCGCTAGTTTAACGAGTTCCGCACAAGCCATCTCAAGCGAATCATTGTTATCGACGACGATGCGTTGCATTTCCGCGGCGGCCACTTTATTTGATAGACCATCACTGCAAACGAGAATTACATCTCCGCGATTTGCTGCAAGACGCGCTGAAACAGGATAGATTTCATTCTGCGCGCCCAATGCTTGAAGGATGACATTTTTCAATGTATGCGTCTCAGCCTCTTCCGCAGAGATCTGCTGCGCATCGATCAACTGTTGAACAAGCGACTGATCCTTTGTTATTTGGTAGATCTTTTCATCGCGAACAAGATACGCGCGGCTGTCACCTACCTGGATCACGTCTACGCCTCGGGTAGTCACGCCCAGCCCAGTGAACGTCGCACCCATTCCCTGAAACTGGGGGTCGGTGCGCCCTTGTTGATGAACGAGGTGATTGGCGTAAAGGGTCGCGTTATAAAGTTTCGCGACAAGATGATAATCGTAGGCTTCGGGGGTTAAGGTTTCTTCTATATCTTCGCTCAACAGCCGTTCGCAGACACTCTCGACCGCCATTTTGCTTGCGACCTCGCCAGCGAGTGCCCCGCCCATCCCGTCAGAAACGGCGAGAACGATGCCGTTATCGTCAACGTCGAAAGTCTGGCTCTCAATAACAAATTCACCATCGCTCTGCGCGCTCGTCCAAGCGCGCGAACCGGTGATGTACAAGAGCAAATAATTATCTTCATTGCCGCGTCGAACGCGGCCTACATGCGAGGTTGCATGCACTTCGACAGATGCCATAACGTGCAATGAAAGCCGTTAGAAAATTATTGGCTTTCGACCCAAGTAATCGATTCCTAAATCGAACTTCTAACCCAATGCCTGGTCGAGATCGGCAATAATGTCCTCGACGTCCTCTATTCCAACTGAGATGCGGACAAGCCCATCTGTAATACCAAGCTTATTCCTCGTTTCTACCGGCACCGAAGCGTGCGTCATCGTGGCCGGATGCGAGATCAACGTTTCTACGCCTCCCAGGCTTTCGCCCAGAGTACATAGTTTGACGTTCTCCAAAACGGTTTTTGCATTTTCAAGGCCGCCCGTCTCAAACGAGACCATGCCGCCGAAACCAGATTGCTGCCGGCTTGCAAGCTCGTGCTGCGGATGCCCGGTCAGTCCCGGATAATAAACCTTTTGCACTTTGGGATGTTCGGCGAGGAAATTCGCGACGATGCGGCCGTTTCGGTCGTGGGCCTCCATCCTGACAGCAAGTGTCTTGGTTCCGCGCAAAACAAGGAACGAGTCGAAGGGCGAAAGGATCGCGCCAACGCTATTCTGCACGAACTTTATCCATTCTGCATCTTGTTCATCGTTTAACGCAACAAAGCCGCCCACACTATCTGAGTGTCCGTTCAAATATTTGGTCGTGGAATGGACAACGATATCTACCCCATGTTCGATCGGGCGTTGAAAATATGGAGACATGAACGTGTTATCGCAAACCACTTTCGCGCCATTCTCGTGAGCAAGTTTCGAGACCGCAGCGAGATCCGTTACCGACATCACAGGATTAGTCGGCGTTTCGACAAATACCATTTTCGTATTTGGTTTGAACGCGGATTCGACCAAATTTACGTCCGATGTGTCAATAAGGTCGAATTCGACACCATAATTGCTAAGGATCTTCGCAAAGAGACGATACGTCCCGCCATAGGTGTTGTCGCCCAGGAGTACGTGCTCGCCGGACTTCACCAGTTTCAAAACTGCATCGATCGCAGACATCCCAGACGCAAACGCGAAACCGAACTTCGCATTTTCAAGAGCGGCAATATTTTGTTCAAGCGCGGAACGTGTCGGATTTTGTGTTCGCGCATATTCATAGCCTTTGTTTTTGCCGAGCGACTCTTGGGCATATGTCGACGTTTGATAAATAGGAACGCTAACCGCACCTGTGGCGGCGTCCGGCTCGTTTCCGGCATGAATCGCGGTCGTCGAAAAACCCATAAGACTAAAGTTGGTTCAATAGATAACCTTATTATTCTATATCGTATAGGAAAATTTGACTAACTTGCGTCGTGGGTTTCCAAACTCTTGGACAGGGAATTCATTATTGCGTCGCTGACTTATGCAATGTGAATAAGTATAACTTACACTATGTCACGGAAACCGACGTGGATATTAACCAATTGGAAGTAATGGTCGCCGTATCGCGGGAACGCAGCTTCTCGCGCGCAGCAGACGTTTTGGGTCGGACACAGCCGGCCGTCAGCCAATCGATCCGCCGACTCGAGCAGGAACTCGGAACCAAATTGTTCGATCGTTCGTCTAAGGACGGTACACTAACGGCCGCAGGTGAGATCGTGCTTGAATCGGCCCGGCAGATTCTGAGCATTCGGCAAAATACGATTTCCGCTGTCGGTGATCTTAAGGATGTAAAGCGAGGGAAGATCTCGCTGAGCGCAAACGAACACACTGTGTTCGCGGTGCTGCCGATCATTTCAAAATTTCAGGCGGCTCATCCCGAAATAAAGATCGAGGTCCGCCGTGGAGTCGCCAGTCGAATCCCTGAAGAGATCGCTTCACGACAAGTCGAACTCGGGGTTTTATCGTTCAAGCCAAAAGATCCGGGAATCGTTGCGGTCGGTATCGGGACCGACGAACTCGTGCTTATCGTTTCAAATAAACACGCATTTGCGTCGAGCAAAGAAAAAAGCATCGTCGACTTGGGAAGCGAACACTTTATTGCGCACAATGCACGTTCGCCATACCGCCAGATGGTGATCGAAGCATTTCAGCGTCACAACATCGAATTGAATATAATGGTCGAGCTGCCTTCGCTTGAGGCAATAAAGCGTTTGGTGGAATCAGGCATTGGCATTGCACTTGTACCGCGCTCGACCGTACTTTCCGATATTGAAAACGGCAGCTTGACCGCTATCAGCGTCCGCGAGCTCAAACTCTCGCGAAACCTGAATATCGTTTATAGAAAGAATGCGGTGTTGTCACATGCGGCCCGCGAATTCATTGCGATGGCAAAAACCGGCATCACATAGGGCATCTATGAAATCGCGAATTTAGAGTAGTATCTAACTAAATCATATGTTCGACCAATTTACTCTTGGTATCGAAGAGGAATTTCAGATCGTTGATCCGGAATCGCGCGAACTTAAATCGCATGTCTCAGAGATCCTTGAAGAAGGCAAACTCCTGCTGGGTGAAAAGATAAAGCCCGAAATGATCCAGTCGATGATCGAGGTCGGGACCGGCGTTTGCGCGAACATACAGGAAGCACGTGAAGACATCACGACCCTTCGATGTATTATTTCTGGCCTCGCACGGAAAAAAGGAATGGCGATCGTCGCGGCTTCGACGCATCCTTTTTCAAAATGGTCCGAACAAGAAATATATGACGGCGATCGTTATAAACTGCTCGTCGATGAACTGCAGATGGTGGCGCGTTCGCTTTTGATCTTTGGCGTTCACGTTCATGTCGGGATACCGGACTTGGAACGTCGCATCCAAATAATGAATGCGGCGCGATATTTTCTACCACACGTCCTAGCCCTCACAACATCATCGCCGTTTTGGCTTGGTTTCAACACCGGGCTTAAATCGTACAGGTCTGAGGTTTTCAAGAAATTTCCACGTACCGAAATTCCGGACCACTTCGAATCTTACCAGCAATACCAAAGTTATTTAGACCTGCTGATAAAGATGAACTGCATCGCTGACGGTTCCAAGATCTGGTGGGACCTGCGGCCGCACTACAAGTTTCCAACGTTGGAATTTCGCGTATGCGATATTCCAACTCGCGTGGACGACACGATCGCGGTTGCTGCACTTTTTCAGGCGATAGTTTGCAAACTTCACCGGCTGATCGACAACAATCTGGGGTTTCGAATTTACCATCGCCGCCTGATCCTGGAGAACAAATGGCGGGCAATAAGGTATGGCCTGAATGGCAACCTTTTGGATCTTGGAAAGCAGAAGGAAGTCCCGGTAAAGGATCTGATCAGGGAACTTCTTGAGTTTGTAGACGAAGTAGTTGATCCGCTAGGTTCGCGAAAAGAAATCGAGCATATTCATACAATTCTTGAGCGGGGCACCTCAGCCGACGAACAACTCCGCGTTTATGAAGAAACCGGCGGAGATTTTAACGCCGTCGTCGATATGCTGATGAAAAATACATTGGAGAATATTCCTGAGAATTGCTTCAGCTGACCGCACTTATAATTAGAAAGTTTTCGGACCTTTTTGCCTGAATTAACCTAAGAAAATGCACGCCAATCCTGCCGACCTATCCGAAGTTGAACTATTCCAACTCCTCGATGAAATTGAGCTAGGTGAGCTTGCTTCTGTGATCGAATCTCAGTCGGTAGCAGCTGGAGAGATAATTTTTCATACGGGTGATCTTGGGGATGCACTCTACGTTGTACGTTCGGGCGAGATCGAACTATATGTAAAGGACACGGCCGGTCAAAAGATCGTGTTGACCGTAGCTGAAAAAAATGACCTGTTCGGAGAACTCTCGATGCTTGATTCACGTCCGCATTCAGCGACGGCCATTGCACTAGTCGACAGCGAGCTTTTTCTTCTTGACCGCGACGATCTGCTTCTCTTGTTCAGCAAACAACCGGACGCGAGCCTCAACATGTTGGCAGCAATGAGTGCTAAGGTACGCAAAGCGGACAGGCTTCTTAAGACACGCGTTTCTCGCAATGTGAACGTGGAGATGGATGAGAAACTCCCGGCCTTGCAGCGAATCGCGGATTGGATCGCATGGTTCAGCGGCAGCATGCATTTTCTGATCCTCAACGGACTTTGGTTTGTCATTTGGATATTGATAAACGTTTTTATGGACCGTGGTTACCACTTTGACCCGTTCCCGTTTGGTTTGCTGACGATGATCGTTTCGCTTGAAGCGATTTTTCTTTCTTGTTTTGTTCTGATCTCTCAAAACAGGCAAGCAGCAAAAGACAAGATCCGGTCAGATATCGAATACGATGTTAATATCAAAGCAGAACTCGAAGTTGCTGAATTACACCACAAGATCGATCACATACATGAACAAATGGCACTTAAATTCCGAGAGCTCGAACGGCGCTCGTTAAGGGCAAACGAAAAAGAAAATTAATTGCATCCAAAAAAACCGCTGATTTTTTGACCAGCGTTTAAGTATTTTCACTTTTTCTATAAATTTCCTACACTTGCTTGAACGAGGCACCTCGGCCGACGAACAACTCCGCGTTTATGATGAAACTGGGCCACGCAAAGCTTTGACTGATCGATCCTTCTACGCGCCTTGGTGGCGTATTCCTGGAAATCGCCTAGTGATCACAATTTAGTTTAATGGGTATGTTCTCATAGAAAACGTACGCCTTCGGGTGTTAAACGCAGCTAAACAAAGATTGACTGTGTTTAAGCCATTATGTTAAAACTTTAATAGGGAGTTCTTCCCAAGCCGCCGCATTCCACTTCCAAGTAACCACCGGAGAAAAAATGAACAAGCCCGAACAAGCTTCGCAGTATGGATTTTCGTTGGTTGAAGTCCTCATAGTAGTTGTGATTATCGGCGTGGTAGCCGCGGTTGCCATATTAGGATTTGGCAAGTCCCAAGTGGATCTCGAAAGACAGGCAATTGTGCGCGAATTCAAGATCTATTTGGAGCGAGCGAGATTTGATTCAGTAAAACGCCGAGCGGACCTTGTAGCCGATCAGGCGAATTTGGTTCTGACCGGCCCCTCGTCGTTCAGGGCGCAGATCGATTTTGATGAGGATCGGACGCTTCACGCGAACGAAGTTCGGGTTGTCGATTTCGCACAACATGCCCGAACACAGATCGTTGTTTCCGACGTAGGACTTGCCTACCCGATCACGATCCGCTTTGATCAACGCGGTCATGTCCTAGCGACGGATAGTACTAACGCCATCGTCGACCCGGTCGTATTCACTATTTGTAGCAGCACCGATTGCTCCGCGACGTCCCCTGACCGAACTGTTTTAACACTGTCCAGTTCGGGTACCGTCGCAGTTTTGAGAGATGGGCAATTACCTTCCGCTGCTCCTACGCCTGCTATTAATACAAACACTGCACCGACGATTAATTGTTACGTATTAATCACAAATGCAAATACAACATGCAGCCTCTAATAAGCGAGGCTGCCACGAGAATATGCTGACCAATTGCGAAGTCGGATGTTTTTCGCCGCGGAAGCCGAAAAGCGAAGATGGGTTTTCGCTCATCGAAATAACAATAGCGCTCGTAATACTGATGGTAGTGGTCATGGGCGTATTCGCGGCGTTCACTTACTCTACTGTTTATAACACCGGCAACAACGGGCGATCGCAAGCTCTTTCGGTTTTGCAGGATGAAGTGGAAACTTTGCGAGCGGTTAAATTCAATCCGCCGCCTGCAGTTGTTGCCCCGGAGTTAGCCGGTGGGGTAAAGGCTGCTAAAACCAGACAGGCAGCCGACGGTGCTACGTATCTGGTCGATGTCACCGTCGACGATGATCCATTTACTCCTGGGGTTCAGACCGACGCGACGAAAACCATAAAAGAGATAACCCTGACTGTCACTCCGCTTGGCACCGCTAATACATGGATCACTGCGAACCGAACGCAGGTCATATTCCGGCGCGTGCGTTCAAATTGAAATGGAAAATCAAAATAAAAACACGGGAGCATCGGGTTTTTCGCTTCTCGAACTGATGCTCGCGATGACCATAATGCTTATCGTTTTAGGAGTAGTGTCATCCTTGTTTGCGAGATCTCTTGCCACTCGCCAGCGAGAAAGCAGCCGCACAGATGCACTTACGGCAGCTCAAGCGGCTCTAAATGTCATCTCACGCGAGGTTGCAAACTCAGGTTATGGACTAGCGGGAAATGGCATCGTTCGCGGCGGCGACTCTGATGCGGGGAAACTGCATTTCCTGTCAAACATCAGAAATGATAACGAGGTCTTTACAGATGCGGGAGAAAATATCACCTATTATTTTGACCCGACGACCAGGTCGATCCTCCGATACGATGCGAATGGAGGCGGGGCGAATACACCGCAGACCTCTGTAATCGTCAATCGCATAAGCAGTTTAAGTTTCGAATATTTCGATTACGTCGGCACTGGCGCCCCTACCGGTCCAAATCTTACGCCGAGCCTGGACACGGCTCGTGTCCGCGTGAGAGTTACTGTATTGCTCGACAACATAGTTGGTCAGGTTAATCCGCAAAACGTGACCTTGGTTTCTGATGTTACCTTACGAAATTCGGACTACATGCTCCGACAGTATTAGCGAAAAGCCTAAGAGGATGGTTATGCAAAAAGAAGAGGCGAAGCAGAAAAAATGTAGAAAGGGCGAAGAGGGAGCCGCACTTGTGATGGTGTTGCTGATCTCGTTTCTGCTAGTTGTCGCCATATCGGCGCTTTTACTTGAGGCCTCGGTACACACTGCAAATGTGACGGATGCTACGGCCGAGGAGCAGGCATATTATGCTGCGGAAAGCGGGATCCAGTCCGTGATAAATGTTTTGCGTCACAACACGGCTCCGAATCCGCTCATCAATCCTGCAAAAACACCTTACCCACCCGACCCCAAT
>JBJMGN010000202.1:0-5845 GCA_045807885.1 Pyrinomonadaceae bacterium
CGATATTATGCAGCTTACAGGTGAGAACCGAGCGATCGTAGCATTGGGCCTTCGCGACCTTCCCGGCACAAAAAACTCTGGCCTAAAGGCCCTAATGGAGGCGGCAGATTGCGTTTCCGAAATGACGAGTTACGATATCGGGTTTCGTATTGCCCCGCGGATCAACGCCGCCGGGCGAATGGATGTTGCTCGACACGTCGTTGAATTGTTCGAATGCGACGAATTTGCGGCTGCCCGAAAACTAGCATCGCTGCTGGATGCCCGCAATCGTGACCGACAAAAAATGCAGCTCCAGATCACTGAGCTTGCATTTCAGGAGATCAGATCGCTTGAGGATGCTCAATTCATTGTTGTGGCAGGAGAAGGATGGCATCGGGGCGTTATAGGACTTGCTGCTTCGAGAATTGCCGAACGTGCTCACCGGCCTACGATTGTCTTGTCTATGGAAAACGGCGAAGCTCATGGAAGTGCGCGCAGCGTTGGCAGCTTTCATCTCTTGCACGCGCTCGAATCTTGTTCCGACCTGTTCGATCAGTTTGGAGGCCACGCCGCTGCGGCAGGGATGAGATTACCCACTGGAAACATCGCACAGCTTCGTGAGCGACTTAACAGATTTGCGATCGAACATATTAATGAGGAGCAACGTACTCCTGTGCTTCAAATCGATGCGCATGTCTCATCCGAGACACTCGATCTGGCTGTTGTAGAAGAGCTGAAGCGGATCGAACCTTTCGGCGCTGGAAATCCAAAACCAGTGTTCGTTACAAAGGACCTGTTTCTTTCCGACGAACCCTTCGTAATGAAAGAAAAGCATTTGAAACTAAAGCTCGAGAACGGAAGCCGAAAGCGATTCGAGGCCGTTTGGTGGGATGGCGTAGAACGGTCGAAAGGGCGAACCTTGCGCATAGGAAACGGCATCGAACTCGCTTACACGCCCGAGGCAAATACCTGGCAGGGAAACACCAGATTGCAGCTTGTTGTGCAGGATTTGAGAGAACATAATTAGATTTGTGGCGGCTGAAAATACTAATCATCTACGATCGCTGCATTTCCGCGCTCAGCTTCCAAAATACCTGCGGGTAGCGGCTATCGCCTCTCTTGCTTTGACATTGATTGCGGTTGGCATCGGCTATTACCGCGCAAAATCGAATACGGATTTCCGTATGAAGGCGTTTCCAACTGCTCTTTCGAAGGACGTCGTCGCGTCTGTAAGCGGCTACGAGCGGCGTGAATCTGACGGTGATACGGCGAAGTATTACATTAAGGCGGACACTGCTACAACGTTCAGTGATAATCACCAGGAACTTGAAAACGTTTATCTGCAGGTATTTGCTGACGGAGATCTCTCGGACGAAATTACTGCTCAACGCGCGGTCTACATTCCGGAGGAGAATAAGAATTTTACCGGATATTTCGCCGGCGATGTCATTATTAAAACTCGCGATCAATTAAAACTGCGAACGCAACAGGTTACATATACAAAATCAAACGAAATGGCGACGGCTGATGAACACGTGGAATTTGAAAGGCACAATATTCGAGGAAGCTCATTCGGCGGGTCGTTGAATATTCCTTCGAAAACGGTCTCTCTGAATCGCGACGTAAATTTCGAGGTCAATGATTCAGATGGCAAAAGCTCCAAGATGTGGGCGAACAGTGCTGTTTACGACCAGGCTGGAGAACGGATACAACTTTCCAACGAAGTGCGGCTTGAAATGCAGGAGCCAAATTCAAAACAATCAACAGCTCGTGCCGAGCGCGCAGTCGTGATGCTGTCCGACAAGGAAAGCGCGGGTCGGTCTCTAGAGCGGGTGGAATTGTACAGTGACGTCTTTATCGAACAGATCGAGGGCAGCAAAACAGTTTCATTGCGATCGAAAACCGCTAATTTCCACGCTCCAACATCTAGGTATGAATTGGATCAGGACGTATCGATCGAATCGTTTAACCGGGACAAAAAGCTCTCGGCCGCAGCGTCGAATGCCGTTTACGAGACCGCGGCTCGAAAGATAACGCTTTCCGGAAATGCATCCATCGAACAACGATCCGATTATGCAAAGGGCGATAAGATAATCGCGGAGCTCTATCCACAGAATATATTGTATAAGCTTTTTGTGATCGGGAACGGCCATTTGCATCAGCCAGAACCCGAAAGCGTAGTCGATATCAACTCGGGACAGATTGACGCAGTATTCGGCGAAGACGGAATAGTGAACAACGCAAGTTCGATTGGTCAGAGCGAGGTAGTAAAGTCATCGAATGATAAAAGCCGTCTTTCTATAAGTGCAGCGTCGGGAATTACCGCGAAATTTCATGGACAGGGATTGATAGGCGACGTGGCTAGTGACGGTAGGACCACGATACGACTTGATGTTCCCGATAATGGCTCTGATTCAGCCAACAAAAGCGTGTCAGCCGATGTCGTTAATTCCAAGTTCCAAGCGGACGGTAAAAACCTGCAGCACACTGAAGCGATCGGAAATGCTATTTTCACGATCAGCCCGCATCATGCATCGACCGCGAATTATAATACTCAAATAGAGGCCCCAAGATTCGACTGTGACTTTTTCAATGGGATGAATAATCCGCGAATCTGTAATGGTTCTTCGGGAACAAAAACGATTCGAACACCAACTGTTCAGCGTGAGGGGCGCGGCGAACAAGTTATCCTTTCGGAACGGCTTTCGGCGCTTTTCGATCAACGTTCAGGAAACATCGCTCAGATCGATTCAACCGGCAAAGGTCGATTCGCCGAATTAGATAAAAAGGGAATTGCAGATTCCTTCAATTACACGACCGTAGACGAGGTCGTGAGACTGAGAGGCGGAGAACCGACGATATGGGATTCGCGCGCAAGGATCAAGGCGAAAGAGATCGATTGGGACACGAAGAACTCGCGCTCGGTTTATAGAAAAGCTGTAAATACGACCTACTACAGCCCGAAGGGCATGCGAAGCTCGGCGCCATTCGGTGACGAAAGCAAACCCGTATATATAACTGCGGAGAATGCCGAACTTGATCATGTGAACGAGACCGCTGATTACAGTGGTAATGCGCGGGGTTGGCAGGGAAATAATTACGTTAGGGCTGAAAAGATCAACATTCGCCAGAAGGATTCACAAATGAGCGCGGCGGGAAATGTTCAAAGCCTGCTGTATAAGGTGAAAAAAGCAGGTTCTGGAAACTCGGCGACGCCGGTCTTTGCAGCTGCAAACGAGATGTATTACGACGGCACGAAACGTACCATCCAGTATTCAAAGGGCGTCGATATACGGCAAGGGCAAGACCGCATTACTGGGGCAACGGCTCTGATTTACCTCGATGAAAGAAATGAATTGCTTCGTACCGACGCTGAGACTGGCGTCGCAATTATTCAGTCGGGTCGAAAGGCGTATGCAGACCTAGCTGTTTATACAGCGGCCGACGACAAGCTTATGCTGCGTGGAAGACCTGCAAAAGTTGAAGACACCGAAAAAGGCACTGCTCAAGGTGAAGAACTGGTTATTTTCCTGAGCGATAACCGCACTGCGGGCGAAGGTAAATCAAAGACCAACCCCGCGGGACGAGTTCGCAGTTCATATAAGGTAAAATGATCTGAACGCGTCCTGGTGCCAAACACGACATCACACAATACTTTGCATTTTAATGGTAACGGAGATTCCCCGGCTACGAGTCTTGCTGCAATAAATCTGCGCAAATCGTTTGGCCGGCGATGTGTTGTTGACGATGTTTCCGTTGATTTGAATGGAGGTGAAGTCGTTGGACTTCTTGGAGCAAACGGCGCCGGTAAAACCACGACATTTTATTTGATGGTCGGCCTCGAAAGCACTGAGGCTGGTCGCATCATACTTAATGGTGAAGACGTAACACGGCTCCCAATGTATCTGCGGGCCAGGCTCGGGCTCGGTTACTTGCCGCAGGAGCCGTCGATATTTCGCCGCCTGTCCGCCGAGCAAAACATCCTCGCCGTGCTCGAAACTTTGAGTGTTTCCCGGGCCGACCGATTTCAGAGACTCGATGAGCTACTGGAAGAATTTGGAATTTCGCATGTCAGACGAACACGCGGCGACGCACTATCAGGAGGTGAACGCCGCAGGGTCGAAATAGCACGATGTCTTGCGACAAATCCGCGTTTCATTTTGCTGGACGAGCCGTTTGCCGGGATCGACCCGCTTGCGATCGACGACATTCGGGAAATCATAATTTATCTGAAAAGTCAGGGAATAGGCATCTTGATTACGGATCATAATGTACGGGAAACATTAGGGATCACCGATCGAGCCTATATCATGGCAAGCGGCCGGATACTTAAGAGCGGTTCACCCGAAGAACTTATTATCGATGAGGACGTACGCCGGCTTTACTTGGGTGAGCGCTTCACTATGTAATCTGGAATTCTTTTCCTTTCTTATCAAAAGAACATATAATTTAGGTAGTCGTTAGGTTTAAAACAGCACCGAACATCGGCCAAGCCGGTAAATATGTCGTCTCTAAGGCTCACAACCCAACTACAGCAAAAGATGGTCCTCACGCCGCAATTAAGGCAGAGGATCGAAATGTTGCAAATGACCTCGATGGAGCTCAATGAGCTTATCGAGCAGGAAATGGTTGCGAACCCGCTTCTTGAAGAGGCACAGCCCGGGGAAGAAGAACAAGAGATCTCTGAAAATATCCTTGATCAGAACTCGGACGGGACGGATGAGGGCCTGACGAATGGCCATGATGCTGAATCGGATTTGAATTTTGATTTCACAGAGCAATTTGAGAATGTTTCGGCAATTTCGCCTACAGAAAATGGTTTTGAACATTCTGGGAACACAGAGGACGCGAGTGAGAACGAGCATTCGGACTCTGGCGATTCGTTCGAAGAGATCGATTTTGGTCGGGAATTTCAGGACTACCTTGACCCTGGGTATAAAACACAGGAATTCGAATATAAAGAAGATGCTCCGAGTTTTGAGCAATTTCTTACGAAAGGTCCATCACTTACAGAACATCTTGAATGGCAATTGCGACTTTTGGACATTCCGGATCATCTTGAACGCGCGGCGATCAATGTTATCGGGAACCTGGATGAGGACGGCCGTTTTGCTGCCGACGAAAATGACGTCGCGACGGCATCGGGATGTTCTTCGGAGACCGTAGAAAAGGCGCGTGCGATCGTAATGTCTTTGGAACCCGTGGGCTGCGGGGCTCGAGATGTGCGCGAATGCCTTCTGGCACAGCTAGAAAGCCGCGGAGAGGCTGACTCACTGGCCTCATTGCTTGTTCGCGACCACCTTGCCGACCTCCAGCCGCATCGCCTTCAGCATCTTTCAAAAGCAACCGGTATCGACGTACAGACACTTGATGCAGAGCTTTCAAATATTCGGACGTTGGACCCGTATCCCGGCAGACGATTCTCCGCGGAAGAAGCAACGTACGTCGCACCCGAGGTCTACATCGAAAAGATAGATGACGAATATGTAATTTACTTCACCGACGAAGGTAATCCGCGCTTGCGTATCAGTTCTACCTATCATCAATTGCTAGACCAGTCGGAAACTTCAAAAGAGGCAAAGGACTTTATAAAGGATAAAATGCGGTCTGCAGTAGATCTATTGCGGAATATCGAACATCGCCGTCAAACCATTTATCGTGTTGTTGATTGTATCGTTCGCCGTCAACGAGAATTTCTGGACCACGGAGTTCAGTTTTTAAAGCCAATGATGTTGAAAGATGTCGCTGAAGACATCGGCATGCACCTTTCAACAATATCCCGTGTGGTAAATCGAAAATATGCTCATACGCCGCAGGGGGTTATTGAGCTGCGTCGATTCTTTAGTGAAGGAATGATGAACGAAGA
>JBJMGN010000203.1:0-4006 GCA_045807885.1 Pyrinomonadaceae bacterium
GAACGGGATTACATCGTTCATCGCGATACCGGAACAGGATATTACGTACTTGATCCGCAGCTTCAAACGCGAATTGTTGAGAAAAAGGAAGAGGTCACTCGATTTCTCTGGCAGCATCTTGGCGTTGAACCGGGCACCGACCTCGAATCGCTCTTCAAACAGGCTATCGGCGTCCCGCAGGGAACCTTTACTGCGGTCTTTCTAGCTACGCCGGCCGAACGCAAGACTACGTTCGATGCACTTCTGAAGGTCGAGGAATATCGCCGAGGGGCAGACGAGCTTTTGAAAACATCGAAGTTCGTTGACGGGCGAATTGCCGCAGTAAATGTGAATATCGCGCGGGCCGAGGGCGAGATCGCTAGGATCGTGATCGTAGAGAACGAGCACGCAGCGATCGAAAAACAGGTTTCGGACCTACGATCCGACCTCGATCGGTTGAACTCGTGTGTCGAATCGAAGATATCCGAAGTAAGAGTATTCGATGAGCAGGAATCGAAACTCGCGTCGCTCCTCACTGATCTTGAAAAGGCTCGAAACGAGCTTTCACGGGCAGAGCTCGTCAATACTCAACGGGAAGCCGAACTTAAGCTTGCAAAACTTGCTACAGAAAAGATCGATGCCGTTAAAGCCGACCACGAACGACACACCCAGGCGCTTGGCCGGTTAAAGGAACTTGAGCGCGAACGGGACGCGCGGGAAAAGCTTCGAATTGCATGTACTAAGATCGAATCCGCGATCACGGCAATTATCTCGGACCGGAAGCATTTGAATCATGACTTGGAAAGTATCCAGCGATCGCACGCTGCGATTGAGTCGTTGAAGAAACTTGTTCACGACCAAGAACGTCTCGAGCGCGAGGTTGAGCATCTTCGGAATGATGTCAATCGTTTGGAAACTGCATTGGCAAAAATGAAGGGCCTCGACGAACAGCTCGAAAGGCTTCGAGAAAGTTATCGCGTTAACACCGCCCAGCTTAACGAGGCGCGAGCGAAGGTCGAAGGAGCCGAACGTGTTTCTGAATTGGAGCTTCGTGATTCAGAACTGGTTCGCGAGCTTGCCTTGCTGCAGGCGGCTCTCGAGCGGGACGAGCGTTTTCAAAAGGAGATTCAAAACGGCCTTTGCCCGATACTTTCTGAAAAATGTTTGAATCTAAAGGAAGGCCAGACGCTTGAGATGTTCGTGACAAGCCAATTCGGCGACTTAAGGGCTCAGATTTCGATGCTAGCGGACGAAAAGGTAAGTATCACAGCGGAGCTCACGACCTCACGAGCCGCAGCGAATTATTTGGCGCAGATAACAGTGCTCGAATCGCGTGCCGCCGAGATCGGCGACGAGGGTTCCCGACTGAAGGCTGAACGCGGAACTCTCGAGACCGAAACGAATAATTTGTCTGGGATCAAAGCAGAACTCACCCGCGTCGAAAAGGAATTAAAAGCCCTGGATAACCCTAGTTCGAAGATAAAGGTTCTCGAAAATGAGGCCCGTCGCGAAACTGAGATACGTGAAAAGCTTTCGGAAATAGAGAAGAATCTGGAGCGACTCGAAAGCGACCGCAGGATCAACGTGGAACAGCTTGAAGCATATAAAGATCTTGATCGGCATCTCTTCGAAACGAATGAGCTCCGTGACAAAACGGCCGAGGCTTACAGGACGTTTCTTGCGAATGAAGCATTGGCAAGTACCCTTTTGCAACGCGACGGGGCTTTCCTGGAAAGTACAAGATCGCTCGAAGCAAGCATTAAACGCTTAGCAGAATCTGAAGCCGTCTATGCCGAAGCGGGCAAAGGCTACGATCGCGAACGGCATCTGATCGAACGTGCTTCGCTGATCGAATTGCAAAGGCGACAGGCCGAAACTGGTGCAAAGCTCGAGGCAGCAGGAAATCGCGAAGCTGAACTCGCCGCGGAATTGAAACGGTTGATCGAGGTTCGGGATTCCTTGCAAAACGAATTTCGAGAAAGGGAGCGGCTTGAAAAGGTTGCGGAGGTAACGGATTTCATCCGCACGACATTGAAAGAAGCCGCGCCGCTCGTTGCGCGAAACTATGTTTACCATGTCTCGGTCGAGGCCAATCATATGTATCGCGAGATAACGGGTTCAGCCGAATGCACGCTGAAATGGACCGAGGACTACGGTATCGTATTGGAGCAGGATGG
Organism: Pyrinomonadaceae bacterium; assembly: GCA_045807885.1. Lineage (GTDB taxonomy): Bacteria > Acidobacteriota > Blastocatellia > Pyrinomonadales > Pyrinomonadaceae > OLB17. Next base: position 2,157 of record JBJMGN010000203.1, read on the forward strand.
GTTTGAACGACCATTTCAAAGTCTTTCGGGCGGTGAGCAGATGGCGGCGGCCTTGTCTGTGCGGCTTGCGCTCTTAAAGCAACTGTCGGACATTCGTATTGCGTTTTTCGACGAGCCGACAACGAATATGGACCGGGAGCGGCGCGAGAATCTGGCTCAACAGATCGGGCAGATACGCCACTTCGAACAACTCTTCGTGATCTCGCACGATGATACATTCGATGGGTACATGGATCACGAGATCAAGCTCGGACAATGAAACAAGTCACCATAGTTTGCGACGGTTCGAGCCTTGGCAACGGCAGGGGCGTTACGCGCGCGGCAGCGGTTGCCGTACTTGGTTTTAAAGGGATCTGGAAGGCCGTCGGCGAATATCTTGGTAATGCAACGAACCAACAGGCTGAGATTGCCGCGGCGACACTTGGCTTATCGAATTTAAAAGAGCCATGCAAAGTGAAATTACTTTCGGATTCTAAATACGTCGTCGAGACTATGAGCAGCGGTTGGAAACGCAAAACTAACCACGATTGGTGGGCGCGGCTCGACAGTGCGGCTGCGAAGCATACGGTTGAATGGCAGTGGATAAAGGGTCACGCAGGACATGAAATTCAGGACGTCGTTGATAAGGCGGCGCGAAAGATAGCCCAAGCAGGACGTGTTGATCTGGAAATGCTTGAGGAAGCCGCGCTCGGCATTGGAGTCGAAGAGATCTAGCTCGAATTAGAAAAAATGCCGAATTCAATGTGCAAAATTGGAAAACGAGAGCGCAATGTTCGTTTTTTCGTTTTTCATTTTGCTCTGCTAGCGCTCTTTGCTCTCAATTTCGTTGCTGTAGCCGGAGCGCAGCGTCACGATTTGGGTTGGATCTGGCAAAATCCACTACCTCAGGGAAATCAATTAAATGCCGTCCACTTTGCAAAGGACAAATTGAATGGCCTCGCAGTCGGAAGTGACAACACCGTGCTTCGCACAACCGACGGAGGATTTTCCTGGACGCGATTTTCCTCGCCTGTCGATTCTCCCTTGACCGATGTCTATGTAAAAGACAAAAAACGCGCGATCATTGTCGGCACACGCGGAACGATTCTTTCGCTCGTCGATGGCCAATACCTCGAACAAGTTCATATAACCACAAAAGAACACCTAAATGGCCTCACGTTTGTTGATTCGGACAACAACACGGGATGGGCTGTTGGAACTCACGGGACGATCCTTAAGTCCGCCGACGGGGGTCTAACCTGGATACAGCAGACCTCGGCCACGACTGAGCATCTTTTTCGCGTTTCTGCATACGACTCGCAAAATGCCGCCGCGGTTGGTTCAAACGGCACAGTGTTGACGACAAACGACGGCGGATTGACCTGGAAGTCCGTTGAACCCTGCAAAGCCGAACAGATGACCGGTGTCGCGTTCGTCGCGCAGCGACAGATCATTGTTTCTGGACATAACGGGTGTATTGCGCGAAGCGACGACGGTGGAGCGAATTGGGATCGCATAAACACATTCTCGCGGGTCGATTTTCTAGCGATCTCGTTTTCCGATAACAAAGCCGGTTCCGTGACCGATGCGAACGGCCTCGTTTGGCTGACCGGCGATGGGGGAACGACCTGGCTCCCATTCAATGTTCGTACGAACCCGAAGCTTTCCGATGTTTATTTCGTCGATCGATTTACAGGTTGGGCCGTGGGTGAAAACGGCTTGATAACACGGACCGATGATGGAGGTTATAGCTGGCGGCGGCAGGCCAATGGGGTTCGAGAAGACATAAACGACCTCGCGTTCTTCAATGACCTTCTGGGCGTTGCGGCCGGTTCTAAGGGCCGCATAATGATCTCGAATGACGGCGGCAA
>JBJMGN010000204.1:0-6447 GCA_045807885.1 Pyrinomonadaceae bacterium
TACCGTCGCATTTCTGAATGTAGAGATCCGGAAATCCGACAACGAGCTTTGAGATGTCGCCGCCGGCGGTACCAACCTCAACCGGGACACTGATCGCATAGCCGTTGTCTTCAACAACGAAGATCACCGGCAGCTTCAGATTGCTGGCGGTGTTCAGTGCTTCCCACCATTCGCCTTCGCTGGTCGTGCCGTCGCCCACCGACATGTAAACGACCTCATCGCCCTTGAATCCGACGACTTTGTCCTGCAGTTCCTTAACAAGCGACGCGCGATACGAAACTTCAGCGGCGCCGACCGAATGCAAGGCCTGTGTGCCCGTACAGGATGATTGCGATGGTACGTTCAGGTCCTTATGTCCCCAATGCGACGGCATCTGTCGGCCGTGCGAGTTCGGATCGATCTCAGCACCGACTGCGGAATACAACATCTCCTGGGCGGTCATACCGAGTCCAAGCATTAGCGCGCGGTCGCGGTAGTATGGGAAAAACCAATCGTATGCCGGCTTCATCGCTAACGCTGCCCCGACGAGCATGGCTTCGTGGCCCGCACCGGAGATCTGGAAAAATATCTTGTTTTGGCCCTTTAGCTGGATCTCTTTGTCATCAACCCGGCGAGACAAATACATCGTTCGGTAAAGGCCGATCAGCGTTTGCTCGTCCAACCCCTGGTGGTCGAGCGACCGGGCTTCAGCTTTTTCGTTCGCCGTAGCTTTAGCGGTTTTCTGCACTTTCTCGTCCGACACAAAGCCATCGGCCTCGGTCGTTCTTGCAAGCTCGGCGACCACGTTTTCCGCCGTTTCGTCCAATGTTTTCGCGGATGTAGACATATCCTTTATCAATATAACTCCGTATTTTTGCGTAACTTTTAAAGATAGCAAAATTGGGGACTATTACCGAAATTCGCATAACCTGTTCCCCTCGTGTCCACCGAGTGTCCACTGGGTGTCCACAGGCTGTCCACTCAGGCAAAGTGGACATACAAATGATTGATACGATGTGAGTTAGCTACACTTTCATCGTCTCATTTTGCCAATTTTCGAAAAAAGTTTTTTGTGTTTTCAAAGATCCCAAAAACAGCCAAAAGTGTATCAAAATGTTGCATACATGTCAAGATAATTCATCTGTGGAACAACGGGAGAAAATAAATTGCAGAACGGATTTCGGATAGAAGGCTGTGCGAAATGCGTCTAGACTTGTGAACGATGAAGCAGGAATTACGGCAAAGGTTAGCAGATTGGCAATGGCATGCGGTCGCGACGAAGAACCGCGAGCTCGACGGCGTATTTTACTTCGGTGTCCGGACGACTGGAGTCTTTTGCCGCCCGTCATGCAGCTCGCGAAAGCCGAATCGCGAAAACGTGGCATTTTTCATTACAGCAAGTGACGCGGAGCATGCAGGATTCCGGCCATGCCTTCGATGCAGACCATTGGAAGCCGAAGTTCGCGATCCGGCTCCCGAGCTGATCGCAAACGCTTTCAGATCGCTGCGAAACAGGCAACTCGAATTTGCATCAGTCGAGGACCTTGCAAGCGATTTACAAGTGAGCTCCAGCCATCTTCAAAAGACTTTTAGGAATGTTCTCGGCATCACGCCAAAGGAGGTCATGGATATGTTTCGATTGGAGAATTTCAAGGACAACGTGCGAGGAGCGGACGTAACGACCTCACTATACGACAGCGGGTTTGGCTCCAGCCGTTCACTTTACGAAAAGGCGGGTGAGCGACTGGGCATGACGCCGGCGATTTACAAAAAAGGCGGGAAAGGCATGACAGTGACGTTTACCGTCGCTGATTCACCGCTTGGCAAGCTGCTGGTCGCAGCAACCGACAAAGGCATCTGCTCGGTAAGCTTCGGCGACAATGAAGATGAATTAAGGAGTGAACTTGAAAAGGAATTTTTCGCCGCTGAAATATCGAACGACGATTCGGGCTTGAAAAAAGCCGTCGATTCTATACTGCGTGGAATGAACGGTGAGCGCACGATCCTGGCTTTGCCGCTTGATGTTCGCGGCACGGCATTCCAGATGCGCGTCTGGTCCGAGCTTCGGAAAATTCCTTATGGAGAAACGCGTTCGTATTCACAAGTCGCGGAAAATATCGGGAACCCGAATGCTGTGCGTGCTGTTGCACGTGCATGTGCGACAAACCCGGTCGCCGTCCTCACACCATGTCATCGCGTCGTTGCGTCCGATGGCAAGCTCGCCGGCTATCGGTGGGGCATTGAACGGAAAAAAGCTTTGCTCGATAAGGAGAAAGCGAAATGAGTTTTAAGATCGTTCCGATTTCAAAGGACTATATTTCACGTTTGCGTGCTCAGGGACGGGATGATTTTGGAAACGAGATCGTCGAACAAATTGCCGGTGGTTTCGGCCCGTGCCGCTTATCTCTGAAACCATTTCGGCCCGGAGTCGATCGGCGAATTCTTTTAAGTCATTCCCCATTCACAGTCGCGAACGCGTTCAATCAGCCGGGCCCGATCTTTGTAAACTCTGCCGAAACGGAAGAATATTCGGACACCGAACGGTTTCCGTCTGAGATCAAGGCTGACAAAGAGAATTTTCCGCTCACATTGATCGGTTATAACCGCGAACAACAAATGGTTTTCTCAGAACTGGTAGGTACCCGCGACGTTGACGAAATGATCAACCGGATCTTCACGATGGAACCGGGCGTAGAGTATCTCCACGCCCGGAATGCTCAAGCCGGCTGCTTTATCTGCAAGATAGAACGAGACTGAGATCTATTTTTCAAGCACGGAAAGAATATTCCCGGCAGGATCTTTGAACCACGCTATCGGGGGCCCGCCCTCGTTTCGCGAAATTCCGTTTTCGTCCGTGTTCAAATGTTCGTATTGTTCGAACTGGACCCCCAGGTCGCGTAATTCCGCGACGGTATTATCAATGTCATCGACGGGGAAATTTAGAACGGTGAATGTCGCGGGTTCGTGATCGTCTTTCGGATAAAGCAATACGTTGTTCCCGCCCTTTAGTCTAAGCATGAGGATTCCCATCTCATTGTTTTCCTCGATGTCGAGACCAAGTGTATCGCTGTAGAACGATCTCGCGGCGGAGATCTCATCCACCGAAAATCCGCTGAAAGCTTCAGAATTCTTTAGACTAAACGATTCCTTCATTGATGTTTTGGCCATTGTTTTTTTCTCCTCTATTGATTTGATCTGGTACACGAAGAACGAAGGAATATTTAATGATGCAAATCCGGTGCCGGACAGAGAAAAGTTGCGAATCAACCGGAACTCAATTATAAATAGCCTCTGAATGAAGCACTGTCAGACATGCGGCGCGAACTATACGGACGACACCCTTCGCTTTTGCCTTGAGGACGGAACGCCGCTGGTTGATGCGGGCGAGCAACCGACCGTTGTGCGGCCGGGCGAACGCGAATCATACAAAACGGAAAAACTTCCGTCGAACATTACGATTCCGCAACATGAAGCGTTGCGTGTCGATATTCCGCCGGCGGACAGACGAACCAAGCCGATCGCGATCCAGAAAGGTGGAAGTGATTTTCCGTGGATGAAATTTGTTATTGCCCTATTGGCGATCGGGCTCGTTGTTGTTCTCGGAGCCGGTCTTCTTGGCGTGGCGCTTTATGTCGGGAGCGGACGAAATAACGTCGCTGTAAACGCCTCAACCCCGACTCCAGCCGCCACACCCACTTCCGACGATGTCAAGAAACGGCTGGAAGACGAAAACGCAAAACTGAAGAAGAAGCTGGAGGAATCGAGCGGGACGACTTCCGACGGGGAGGAAGCGTTCGACCTGAGCGATCTCGAAGGGATCGGCGGCAAGGCTACCGTCAATTCGCCCAAAGACGGTTTCCTCGCGCTTCGAAATTTGCCGAATGTTCAATACGGTGAGCGGATCGCAAAGATACCTCACGAAGCCACGATCAACATCCTAATGTGTTCGGACGATTCCGTAACAATTGACGGCCGCACCGGGCACTGGTGCATGGTCTCATATAGTGAACAGGTCGGATGGGTCTTTGATGCCTGGCTGATCAGGACCAGCAAAAATTAAAGGGTGCGAGCTTTTTGGAAAGCCGCACCCGGTAGGTATTTCTGGATGGATATAAGGACTGGAATTTAGGTGCCTCAGCGGAACGGATCCGCCTTCACCGTTGGAGGATAATAGAAAGGCCCCGAGGTTCGGAAACTTTCCATATCAAACTTTCTTCGTGCACCACAGTCGATACATGAGCGAAACGTAAGGCGATTTCGCGTTACGGGGCGGCTCATGCGTTTATGCCAGCAGCCGAATAACTTACTAACGAATCCGATCTTATCTCCGAGAGAATTCTCGCCTTCCCAGTTAAGCGAATCGGCGATCATATTCTGATCTAAAAATGCCTGCATAACCCTTTTTTGCCTCCCCACGATCCTCTCAGATCGTGATTGCTCGTTAAATATAGAACGTATTGCACGGGAAAGTTTTGCACTCTTTTAGATGGTATATTTACCGAAAAAGTTTGTCTGTATGAAGCCGTACTTTCTTGCCGGAACCGCACCATTTTTGGCTTAGTTTTGGCTTAACTGGGTAATTCGTTAGAATCAAGCCGATCGATTCATACATTCGGAGAAAAAAATGCGCCTCAATCCTCTCAGGCATTCTCTTTTGATAATTCTCACACTGCTTGCAGTTGTTCCCGCATTTTCATGGCACGACGAAGGGCACAAGTTGACCGGCTACATCGCCTGGCAGCGGATGACGCCGCAGACGCGAGCGAATCTTGTGCGGATCCTTCGAGCAGCGCCGGAAGATTCTGACATTGCCGCCTTCTATCAGGTTTGGGGCATCCAGTCCACACAGGCGCGCGAGATGGATTTCTTTGTGATCATCCCGACCTGGGCCGACATGGTTCGCGAACGTTCGTTTCCTGTTCGTTATCGCAAATATCATCATTCGAACTGGCATTACGACGACACTTTTTGGCGCGAAGTAAATGGAAAAGTCGAACTAGTACCGATGACGGAAGACGGCGGGCAAGCTGTGACGCAATTGGCTTCAGCTGAAAAGACGATGCGTGATCCGAAAGCGTCTGACGTGGACAAAGCCGTCGCTATAGCGTGGTTTCTGCACCTCGCCGGCGATATTCACCAGCCACTGCATAATTCGGCACGAGTTACCTCTACGGAGCCAAAGGGCGACCAGGGCGGGAACCTGTTTTTTCTTGAGCCTGAAACAAAGCCGGGCGTTGCGCGATTGAATTTACATTCTTTCTGGGACGGTATTCCGGCGCGGGCCGTCCCGCTAAAAAACGGACAATGTGTCGAAGACTATGTTGCTTCGCTTGGTAACGAAATGGTGAAAAAGCACCCATTCGGTGAGTTTGCCGGAGCCTTGAAGCTTGGAAATTATGAGGCGTGGCATCAGGAAGGATTATCCCTCGCGACGACGATCGTTTTTACTCCGGACCTCAAGCGTTCAGAGATGCCATCGAAAAAATATCAAAAGGCAGCTTTCGCCACTGCAGAACGGCAGATCGCATTGGCGGGCTACCGTATCGCAGAAACACTAAATTCGATCTTCGGCACAATAGCTCCGGCGTCTTCACCTAATTAAATCCCCATGGACCCAAATGAGATCTTAGATTACTTCAGTAGGCGAACCGAGTCAGCGATCGGTGCGATCCGCGAGATAGTTGAGATCGAGTCGCCTTCATTCGACATCGGCCGAAGTTCGGCGGTCGTGGATTGCATAGAGAATGCTTTTCGCGAGACCGGCGCTGATCTGCAGATCGAACGAGTTCCCGCCGAAGGTTATGGCGAGCACATTGTAGTTCGAGCATTTCCAGGCGAACAGCGGCCAGTGATCATTCTCGGCCATTCGGATACGGTTCACCCTGTTGGTACGCGGGAACGCAATCCGACGCGTTTCGAAAACGACAAGTTCTTCGGCTGCGGCATTTTCGATATGAAAGCCAACATCGTTTTGATGGTCGAGGCTTTACGCTACTTTAATGAAACCGGCGAACGTCCACCCCGGCCGATCACCATCGTTCTTTCCTGTGATGAAGAAGTAGGCAGCCATACGGGTCGAGCGCTCATTGAGAAGGAAGCGGAAAATGCGGACCATTGCCTTGTTTTCGAGCCGTCGTCGAACGGGCGCGTAAAAACCGGGCGCAAGGGAACCGGAATGTACACGCTCCGCGCCCATGGCATTCCGGCGCACGCGGGCCTCGAGCCGGAAAAGGGTGCGAGCGCGATTTTGGAGATCGCGCGGCAGATAGGCCGCATCAATACGTTTAATGAAAATTCCCTGGGAACGACAGTGAACGTCTGCACCGCATCGGGCGGAACGACGACAAACGTCATACCGGAGTTTGCCGAATGCACGATCGATGTACGTTTTTTGTCGCTTGCCGAGGCCGAGCGCGTTTACGAAGCGATCTATGCATTGCAGCCTTTTGACGAACGCGTCACGCTTGA
>JBJMGN010000205.1:0-3679 GCA_045807885.1 Pyrinomonadaceae bacterium
TTCATTGCCTCGACCTCGTTGCCAAGCGAAAAGAGATATTCTTCAGATTCTTGAAAATTCATCCCGCGCAATCAGTTTATTTTGAACTGTTGACGCATCATAATGTAGCGGAGGGTTCAACCAAAATGAAGAGTTTCTTTCGAATTATTTTTTCGGTCATTGCCAGCTTTGGGCTAACACAGATCGTTACCCCGCAAACATCTGCTGTTCAGGCAAGCAACAGCCTACTTTATGAAATAAGCCGAAAGGACCTTGCTAAACCTTCATATATTTTCGGTACGATCCACGCCATTTGCCCGGCCGACATGATCCCGGTTGAAGGTCTTACATCGTACGTTGATAAGTCGGACCAGCTGTTGATGGAGATCGATCTGGACGACCCTTTGGAAATTGGTTCGATGGCAAAGGTATTGATGATCCCAGGCGGAAAAACGATCAAGGATTTTCTCACGACCGAACAGTTCCAAAAGGTCGATGAAATGACTAGAAGCCTTCTCGGTTATCCTGCGGAAAATGTTAAGACGATCAAACCTACGTTGTTGTCTGTAATGATCATGTCGAGCCCAAAAGCGATCGGATGCACGCCGAGCGCCTACGACGTCTCGCTAATGCAGATGGCGGTCGCAAAGAAAAAACCGATCGTCGGACTCGAAACGGTGGAGTTGCAGATGAAGGTTCTGGACAGTAAGCCGCTCGACGTTCAGGCGAAGGATCTCTATGCCATGTCGCTCGATCCGCAAAAATACATTCGAGACTTTCAAGCCTTGACCAGCATTTACAAGGAGCAGGATGCGGAGAAGCTCTTTGAACGTTCAACAACCGCGACACCCGGTGACAAGGAATTTCAAGTCAAGCTTTTGGACGAGCGAAATAATGCATGGATCCCGAAAATCGAAAGCGCGATCAAGGGAAATGCGACGTTCATCGCAGTCGGTGCGGCACATTTAGGGGGAAAGGTAGGGATAATTAAGCTATTACGTTCGAAAGGTTATTCTCTACGACCGATCAGGCTTGCGCCAAGAGCCGCCGATGGTAATTGATCTGGCCCAAGTGATAATTGAAATGGGTCGTCAGCGACGTCAGGCAATAGCCTGTGGTCATTGGGTGGCCATATATTTCTATCGGGTAGGGTTTGTCCAGGTCCTCTTCGGTTAGCTCGGCCAGGGTGGACATCACAACGTTGCGGGTGGCGTCGATGTCGGCAAGCAACTCGGTTCGTGATACGTTCGCATTCGCAAATTCCGCATCACGATCGCGCACATAACCTGAATTCGCGAGCACCGCGCCGAAGAAATGCTTCAGATTGCCTGTAAGATGCAGGCAGAGGTTGCCGGCCGAGTTCGTAATTCCTTCACTGGTCTTCCAAAGGTCGGCTTCGTTACCGAATGACTGTATTTCGGTTTTCAGCTTCTCAAGATCACGTTCGTATAAGTCGGCAAGTACTTTTCTTAGCATATAATTCAAGCCCGTGCTTCTGCACTTTTCTTCATCATAAAATCCAGCACCCGCATGATCGCATCGCGCATTTCCCGCCGGTCAACCACCATATCGACCATACCGTGCTCAAGGAGGAATTCGCTTCGCTGAAATCCTTTGGGCAGTTTTTGACGGATGGTCTGTTCGATCACCCGCGGGCCCGCAAATCCGATCAACGCCTTCGGTTCGGCAATGATCACGTCGCCGAGCATCGCAAAGCTCGCCGTGACACCACCGGTCGTTGGGTCTGTCAATACAGAAATGAACGGCAAACGTGCTTCGTGCAGCATCGCCAGTGCAGCAGAGATCTTTCCCATCTGCATCAGCGAAAGCGTTCCTTCCTGCATTCGCGCGCCGCCTGAGGCCGAAAACACGATCACCGCTCCCTGATGTTCAAGAGCTCGCTCGATCAGCCGCGTTATCTTTTCGCCGACTGCCGAGCCCATGGAACCCCCAATGAACGACATGTCCATTGCTCCAGCGTAAACGAGGTGTCCGCCGACCTTTCCTTTTCCGGAAACGATCGCTTCGGGCAATCCGGAGGCCTCCGTTGCCTGTACTATCCGATCTTTGTACGCCTTTGTATCTACGAATTCAAGCGGGTCGCCCGAAGTCACGTCTTCGTCGAGCCTTTCGTAATGGCCTTCATCGAACAGCATGGAAAGCCGTTCGCGGGCGGGAAAACGAAAATGATATTTACACTCGGTGCAAACCTGCAGCGAGTCGTGCAGCTCACGCTTATAGAGTGAATTATCACACTCAGGACATTTAACGAAAATGCCTTCGGTTTTTACAGTGCGCTCTTCGTCTTCGTCAGGCGTTTCGATCTTTGGTTTATCGCGTTTGAACCAGGACACCTGAAAAGGATAAAGGATAACGATGAAAGGATAAAGTCGGATCAGCGGAGAACGGCGAGCATGTGGTCGTGGATGCGACCGTTACTTGCGCAGATCGGTGGTTTGTAAATGCTGAATTGTGAACCGTCATAGTAGGTGATCACACCCCCGGCTTCTTCGATCAAAAGTTTGCCCGCAGCCACGTCCCACGGATTCAGGCCTTCTTCCCAGAAACCGTCAAAACGACCGCAGGCGACATAAGCCATGTCAATGGCCGCCGAGCCGTCACGCCGTACTCCCCGCGAACTAAGAAGAAACTCGGTCAAATGTCGTGCAAAATCTGCACGTTGCTTGAAATCATACGGAAAGCCGGTAACGATCAAAGCCTCACTCAGGTTTTCGGTCGCCGAAACGCGTATCGGCTTTCCGTTCAACGTCGCACCACGCCCCTTTTCGGCAGCAAACAATTCGTCTCTTGTTGGATCGAAAGTGACCCCCAAGGCGATTTCCCCATTGTGCTCGAGTGCCAAAGTTACGCAAAAACATGGATAACCGTGAGCGTAATTGGTAGTCCCGTCAAGCGGATCGACGATCCATTTCCACGTCGAACCACCAGCGACGGTGATCATCTCGCCGCCTTCCTCAGCCAGGATCGAATGTTTCGGATAGTGGGAGCGAATGCGCTCCACGATCAAAGCTTCCGATGCCAGATCGGCCTCGGTGACAAGGTTGATGTCACCCTTTTTCGTTATTGCCGTGATTCGGCCGAATTTTTCAAGCAACAAATTTCCCGCGTCGCGAGCAATCTCAATAGCGAAGTTGAGCATAAAGAATTATTTAACCACAGAGAAGACCCACCCCACGGAGGCGAAGGGAATTTTCTTTCGTGTTTGTTTTCCCCCTGTGCTCCCTGGGAAGAATTCCTATTTCATTATCGCGAGGATCGACGTTTGATGCGGAGATGTGATGACAGCGTCGTTGCCGTTGACGTAAACATCGATCTCAGAACGCACGCCGAATTTACCCTCGAGATATATTCCCGGTTCTATCGAGAAAGCAGTGTTAGCTATTAGTCGGCGTGAATCGCGTGTTTCAAGATTATCAATATTCGCGCCGTTGCCATGCCCCTCTTCACCTATCGAATGTCCGGTTCGATGCAGGAATTGATCGGCATAGCCAGCTTTGCGTATAACGCCGCGCGATACGTCATCTATCTGCGCTCCCGTCACAGGCCGGCCATTTCTAAAGGCTTCCTGAACGGCACGAAATGCCGATTGTTGCGCATCAAAAACTATATTCCAGATCTTTGTATATTCTTCGGGTACCGATTCGCCCACAAATCCCATCCAGGTTAGATCGCTTGCCGG
>JBJMGN010000206.1:0-5732 GCA_045807885.1 Pyrinomonadaceae bacterium
ACGTTCGAGACGTGCGGAAGAGTGTTCCGGTCCCTGGCCTTCGAATCCGTGCGGGAGGAGCAAAACCAATCGGCAGCGCTCTTTCCATTTATCTTCAGATGCAGCTATGTATTGATCGATGGTGACCTGTGCACCATTGGAAAAATCACCGAACTGCGCCTCCCACATAACGAGATCGTTCTGGCAGATCACGGAATAGCCGTATTCAAAACCGAGCACGCCGGACTCGCTCAAGCTGCTGTCGAAAACGTAAAACCGAGCCTTGGGATTCTGTTCGTTTTTCAGCTCGGTCAGGGGCGACCAGCGTTCGCCGGTCAGCGTGTCGTACATCGATGCGTGCCGCTGCGAGAATGTCCCGCGGCCCGAATCCTGTCCGCTGAGTCGGACAGGGAAGCCTTCCTGCACGAGCGTCCCGATCGCCATCGCCTCGGCAAATCCCCAATCCATCGGCACCTCGCCGGTTCCCATTTTCGCACGGCGGCCGAGTTGGCCGACCATTTTCGGATTGATATGAAATCCTTCAGGCACCAGCGAGATCTTTTCGGAGGCAGCCTTCAGAAGATCTTCTTTCGCTCCTGTTTCAAGAACGACCGAACCATCTTCATCCGAAGTCGGAGCTGCAAGAGTGGTCTTCGTCGGCTTTACCTCAGCGGCGATCTGTTTTGCCCGTGCGAGAATTCCCTCGTATTTTTCCACGACCTTGTGCGTCATCGCATTGAGATCGTCTTCGGTGATGACTCCTTCGCGAATAAGGTGCTGCGAGTAAAGATGTCTAACACCCGGATGAGCTTTTACACGCGCATACATCAGCGGTTGAGTGTAGCTCGGCTCGTCGCCCTCGTTATGCCCAAGGCGCCGGAAACCGACCAGATCTAGGACGACGTCCTTATTGAACTGATGACGATAAGCCATCGCAATTTGGATGACCCGATATGCGGCTTCGGGCGAATCGCCGTTGATGTGTAAGATCGGTGTTTGGGTGATCTGCGCGGCATCGGTCGAATAGATCGAGCTGCGGCCTAGCTCGGCGGATGTGGTGAATCCGATCTGATTGTTGATCACAATGTGGATCGTGCCACCCGTCCGATAGCCGGGAAGGTTCGCTAGCTGCAGCGTTTCCATCACTATTCCCTGGCCGGCAAACGCCGCATCCCCATGCAACAGCACCGGCATAATGATGTCGTAAACCTCTTCACGTGACTTGTTCTCGCCGTTGCGGAGGTCGTCTTGCCGCCCACGCGCCATTCCTTCGACGACCGGATCGACAAATTCGAGATGGCTCGGATTACAGGCGAGCCTGATCTTAAGATCGCGGCCCGATTTGGTCTTTCGTACGCCGTGGGCGCCTTGGTGATATTTTACGTCGCCCTCGTCGGCAGGGAAGTCGGGGTGCGAAGTGCCTTCGAAAACCGTAAAGATGCGCTCGGCCATGTCGCCTTTTTCCGGGTCTCCGATGATGTTTGAAAGCACGTTAAGGCGTCCGCGATGGGCCATTCCCATATAGATCTCATCAACGCCGCGAGCGGCCGCGCCTTCGACCAACTGGTCGAGCATTGGTATCACGGTTTCGCAGCCCTCGAGCGAAAACCGCTTTTGGCCGAGATATTTCTTATGGAGAAACTGTTCGAACTGTTCCGCCTCGATCAGTTTGGTGAGCAGATCCTTTCGGATTTCCGGTCCAAGCGGTTCCTGATCGACAAACTGCGCCCGAACCTGGGCACGGATCCACTCCTTTTCTTCCTTGCTTTGGATATGTCGATATTCGATGCCGACCTTTCCGCAATACGCCTTCCGCAAAATGTCGAGAATTCGACGGAGCGTGGCCGTTTTTTCGCCGTGAAGGCCGCCGGTGATGAACTCGCGATCAAGGTCCCAGATCGTGAGGCCGAAATTTTCAAGATCGAGTTCTGAAGCGTGCAGCGAGGTCATGTTCAGCGGATCGATATCCGCCAGCAGATGGCCCCGGATCCGATACGCATTTATTAATTGCAGTACGTTCGCTTGTTTCTCGGCCTGTTCCGTGAAGCGGTCGACACCGAGAAGGGAAGGATTAAAATCCACCGCCCACCGCATCGGGGGAAGTGTGATCTGTAGGTCGTTGAAAACGTTAACGTAAAAATCGTTTTGACCGATCAGAAATTCGTGAACCTTTCCAAGAAACATCCCGCTTTCCGCACCTTGGATAATTCGGTGGTCGTAGGTGCTGGTTAGAGTGATCACTTTGCTGATGCCAAGCTGCGAAAGCGCGGCAGGCGTCATCGCCTGGTATTCAGCCGGATACTCGATCGCTCCGGTAGCGATGATCGCGCTCTGGCCGGCCATCAGCCGCGGATTTGATGCGACGGTGCCAAGCGTTCCAGGATTCGTCAGTGAAATTGTCGTGCCTTGAAAGTCGGCTATCTCGAGTTTGCCGTCGCGAGCTTTTTTAACCTGGGCGTTGTACGCATCAAAAAATTCCGCGAAATTCATCGTTTCGCAATTCTTGATATTCGGGACGAGGAGGTTTCGCGAGCCGTCTTTTTTCTCGATATCTATCGCGATTCCCAGATTGATATGTACATTCTCGATCCTCGCTGGATTGCCGTTCGATTCCGCAAAGCCGTGGTTCATTCGCGGAAGAGCCTTTACTGCCTGAACTATCGCCCATGCAATGAGATGCGTGAAAGAGGCTTTGCCGCGACCGTGCGATTGAAGGTATTCGTTGATGATCCGGCGATTTTCTTCGAGAACTTTAACGGGCATCGAGCGCACGCTTGTCGCGGTCGGCACGGTCAAGCTCTGTTCCATGTTCTCGACGATCTTCTTCGCCGGACCTGTTATTGGTTTAGAGTTTTCTGGTGACGAAGCGGCCGCGGACCCCTTAGAAGGCACGCTAACTGGTTTAGTTGTCTCTGGCGGTGCCGCCCCCGCTTGCGGCTGGCCATTCGAGCCGAGTAGATCGCCGAAAAACTGCCGCCACGATTCATCTACCGAGTTCGGGTCCTTTTGATATCGTGCAAGTAACCCCTGCACATAGCTCGCATTGGCGCCGAAATTTTCGTCGATGTATTCGATTAAATTGATGTTTGTGTTGCTCACTTCGCCCTTCCGTTTGTTGTATAACGGAATATTTTATCGTAAGTGAGTGTTTTTACTAAGCAGGAAGGAAATAAGGGAAATTAACTCATCTTTGCGTTGGAACTTTTAAGATTTTCGTTTTCGTCGCCGTTTGCAAGATCGAGCTTTATCGCATCCAAAATACCGTTAATAAACTGAGTTGCTTCGAACGTTGAAAAACGACGGGCGATCTCCAGCGCTTCGTTGATAACAACCGTGTGAGGCGTTTCTTCAAAAAGGAACTCATAAACCGATAGCCGAAGGATATTGCGGTCGACGATGGCCATGCGCTCGATGCGCCAATGCTCGGCGCGAGTGCGGATTCGTTCATCGACGGTTTGAAGTTCCCGGAGGGTTCCGTTTACCAGGTTATCGGCAAATGCCCGGGTCCGTTCATCGACCGTCGGTTCGCCGAGTTCGTTCCAGTAATCGTCGGTCGAAAAGTACTTCGGCTCTTCGACGACATCGGCGGCGAACAGCATCTGGAGCGCGCATTCGCGTGCCTTGCGCCGTGTACTCGAACTCTTTGCTTCCTTTTCAAACGCCATGAGAAAGTTTTTTCTCTTTACCCTTTATACCTTGTTCTAATTCCATTTTGCGATAAAGATTGACGATCTCAATCGCAGCCATTGCAGCCTCGTAACCCTTGTTTGCCGATTTCGAGCCGCACCGGTCCACCGCTTGACCTACCGTATCAGCCGTGATCACGCCGAACAGGACCGGAACTCCGCTTTTCAGCGAAGCCTCTGTTACGCCGCGTGCGGCCTCGCCGGCCACATAATCGAAATGCGGCGTCTCACCGCGAAGCACCAGCCCGAGGGCGATGACCGCGTTGAATCTTCCACTCTCGGCTGCCTTAAGGCACGCGAGCGGCAATTCGAACGCGCCCGGCACTTTGAACACCTCAGCCGCATCCTTTGCAGCCCCGTGCGTCGCAAGCGCATCGAGTGCGCCGTCTACAAGCCGCGAGGTCAGAAATTCGTTCCACTGGCTCACCACGATCGCAAAGCGCGAATTACTTGCCTCTCTTTCGCCGATGTGGAACCGTGGTTTCATGTCAATCAATGCACGTAAGGCCGAACTAAAGTATAAGTAACGCGTGCGACAAATGACAAGAGAGACGCGACATTGTTAAACGCTGAAGCGTTTTGCAACCCATAAATACAAAGTGATATTTTGGTTTTGTCCCTAAAAATAAACCGTGGCAAATAATATCCTGATCACTGGCGGGGCCGGATTTATCGGCTCGCACCTCGCCGAAAACCTATTAAAAGACACAGATTGGAAAGTAACGATCGTTGATGACCTCAATGATTTTTACTCGCCCGAGATAAAACGCGCGAATTTGAAAGAGATCCGTAGGGCAGGCGACCACCAGTTCTTTGAGGCAGACATCCGCGATCCTGAAAAATTGCGAGCTGTTTTCGATGAAACGGAATTCGATTGCGTCGTACATCTTGCGGCACGTGCAGGCGTAAGACCGTCGCTTTCGCAGCCGAAACTTTACGCTGAAACCAATATCAATGGCACGCTGAATTTGCTCGAACTCGCCCGTGACTATGAAGTCCCCCAGTTCGTTTTTGGTTCTTCGAGCTCGGTTTACGGAATTAACTCAAAGGTACCTTTTTCCGAAGATGACCGAATTCACCAAACCATCTCTCCATATGCGGCGACTAAGGCCGCGGGCGAGCTGCTTTGCCACACTTACTCGCACCTGTTCAACATCCGGTGCGTTTGCCTTCGGTTTTTCACGGTATACGGTGCACGGCAACGGCCCGATCTTGCGATCCACAAATTTGCGCGCCTTATCACGGAAGGAAAACCGATCCAGGTCTTCGGCGACGGTGCGACGCGGCGCGACTACACCTACGTCGATGACATCATTTCCGGGGTTCGCGCAGCAATCGATTATGACGCGTCGAAGTTCGAGATCTTTAATCTCGGCGAATCGGAAACCACAGAGCTTTCTCGCCTGATCGAATTGCTTGAACAAAACCTCGATCTCAAGGCCGAGATCGACCGCCAGCCGATGCAGCCCGGTGACGTTCCGGTCACATTCGCTGATATTTCGAAAGCCAAACTCCTGCTGAACTATAATCCGCAGACGAAGATCGAAGAGGGAATTCCGAAGTTTGTTGAGTGGTTTCGGTCGAAATCGAGTGCAGCTTTGAAGGCTCTCAGTACCGAAAAAAACTGATCGGACGGAATCTCGCGGACCCGAAAATAAATTCAGGTATCCGTCTTGAGCCGTCCGATACGCAATTCCGCCATCGAATAAAAAGTCCGAATATTTACAACACTTCGCGCATGACATCGCCCAACTCTCGCAATGCTTGTGCTCCGTCACCGGAGTAGGATGAACCATGCATTGCGGCGATGGTTGCTGGCTCGAGATCGACCAGCCTTTGCAAATTAGCTTCGGTCTGCCGCGTGTAGGGCATGTAGCCGGCCAGCGGAGTCGCGTCGTAATTGACGAATGTCGCTCGCACGTGGTCGATAACACTGTTTTGCGTCAGTGGAGCGACGTCGCCGAGCTGATGAAATAGGTCCGAGCTAAAAAGCGTTCGGTTCGTCTCTTCAAAAAGCAGGCCGGCTTCCCAGCAATGCGGCAAATGCGGTGTATGCAGGAAACGGAA
>JBJMGN010000207.1:0-5516 GCA_045807885.1 Pyrinomonadaceae bacterium
CGGCAGCGGGTGCGACGATCTGCACGTTGCTCTGTGTCGCTGTCTGCCGCATCCAGAGGCTCTGCTCCCCGCCGTCGTTCTGCACGTGGACAACGTACTTGCCGTCAGGCGAGATCGCCACTCTGGTCGCCTTGCCTGTCGTGGTCAATCGCGTGATCTTTGCCGATGTAAATGAGATGGGACTCGATCTCGTTCCAAAGTATTTGAAAAGACCATAAGTCGCCGCCGCCAATATGATGGCTATCACCGGCACGGCAAACAAGGCCCGTCTTCTTAATGGGCTGTGGCCGCGGCGGGTCGGCTCCGGCTCACGATTCGTGGCGGGAGCGCTGTCATACAACTGTGTTTCTGATGCATCCGTCACGCTCGCAGCGGAGGCCGGCCCGAGGATGGCCGTGGCGGACTCGGACGAGGCGGGGCCCTCAAGCAAGGCGCTCCCATCGTCGAGACAATACAGTAACGTCTCGTCGTAATAATCCCGTCTGCATTCCGGACACCGTTTCATAAAACTTATTGCGGCAAATTCATCCCTTTTAGCAGATCCTTGAATCGCGGTTCATCTCGGAACGGCTCGAACGGCATCTGCCACCGTATTTCTGCCAATTGCCCGCTGCGTTCCTCTAAGCCTTTTCCCAGCCATTCGAACATTTTGTCCTTCTCGCCTAAGCCGGCATATACCACGGCGATGAACATCGGTTTCGCCTCACGCCGAGCATATTTAGCCTCGAGTTCTTTAACGACGGCTCTGGCATCGTTCTTTCTTCCGGCAAGGGCGTAAACGTAACCGAGGTCACCGAGAGCGATACCAGAACGATTGCCCATTTCGACGCTCTTCTCAGCTGAGGCAACGGCCTCCGCAATTTTGCCCTGGCGTATGTAAGAAAGCGCTATGTATTGGTAAGCTGCGGGAAAGTTGGGATCCATCTCGATCAGTTTCAAAGTAAGCCGTATCGCCTCTTCGTCCTTCTTCTGAATTTGAAGTATTCGCGTTACATTGATCGAGATAACGCTTGAAATCGGGTCGAGCTCCTGCGCGCGTCTGATCATCGCGTCTGCTTCGTCGAACCTCCCCAGCGCCTTGAGCGAGATCGAATACCAGTGATACGTCGTTGGATAATTCGGGTTGGCTGCGATGGCGAGCTTAAACTCTCTTTCAGCCTCGGCCCACTGCCAGGAATAGTCAGCGAGCAAGGCCAAAGTCGCGTGCACCTCCCCCAATTGACCATCGAGCGCGAGAGCACGTTCGGCATAGGCCTTCGCCTTGGGAATTGTTTCGCTTGACGGCGCCCCGGCGTACTCTCCCAAGAGTGCATAACAATCGGCAAGGCCGACAAATGCGAGAGCGAAATTCGGATCTTTTTCGGTGGCGGTCTTGAATTCCTCAAGAGCCTTTTTCAGATTGATGGCCGTTCGCCTGTTCCAGTAATAACGACCCTTCAGGTAGGACTGATACGCCTCATTGTTGTCGGTGTATTTTCTCGGAACGCCCTTCGCGACATCGCCGGTGAGTTTCAATTGAAGCTTTTCCGTGATGGCCGCTGCGATCTCGCGTTGCGTCGCGAGCAGATCCGACATTTTCCGCTCAAACTGTTCGCCCCACAGCGTTTTCCTGTTTCGAACATCAACAAGATCGACACTGATGGTAAGATCATCGCCTCGCTGAATAAGCCGGCCCGTCATGACCGCGTCAACGTCTAGCTCGTTGCCGATCTGCTCCGCATCCGCATCCTTGCCCTTGTAGCGAAAAACCGAACTTCGCGGACTGACTTTGAGTTCGGGGATCTGAGAAAGCCTGTAGATCAGCGATTCTGCCAGTCCGTCGGAAAGATATTCTGCGTCGGCGTTACCACTGCGGTTTTCGAACGGGAGAACCGCGATCGAGTTTATTTGTGCACCGCTCGTGGAACTGAAATATCGATATCCAAAAATCCGACAAGGACGGTCGCCGCTAGAGCAAGCGGCGCTAGCAATAGACGACTATCAAAGGTTTTGGGCCTTGGAATCTCGACGACATCTGAAAGGAAAACCGCTGTCTGATCGGTCGAAAATAACTGAGCCCGAGTTGCGGCTTCACCTGGAGGAGCGGTCTCGTGCAAGATCGCCGTGTGCTGCTCGTCGCTTATAGTTGAGTCGACCAGCCACGCCCCGTCTTCGAGACAAAAATTCAATGTCTCGTCCGTGTAATCACGCCTGCATTCGGGGCACCGTTTCATAAATTGACTCTAGTCGGGAAAACCGGCCCGGCGCATCAGGTCGATGAACCGCGGGTCCGAATGAAGCCCCTTGAAAAACGGATCGACCGCTACATACTTAAAGATCGATTCCTTAACTTGGTGGTCCTTTTCAAGAAATTCAATCGCCTTGTCCTTGTCGTCGAGCGCGGCGTAAATGATCGCAAAATTATAGCCTGCGACACGGCGCTTATTCGACATCTCTTTTAGTTGGGTTAGGACCCTAAGTGCTTCTTCCCTTTTGCCGGTAACAGCATATAGGTGACCGATAGCTGAGAGATAGTAGTTTGGGTCGTCATTCAATTCCTGCAGTTGTTTGTATTCAGCGAGAGCCTCGGGGTACATTCCCTTCATCTCATAAGCCTGCCCTGCGCCGAGGTGCGGGAGGAAAAAAGTTGGATCGAGCGCGATCGTGGCTTTTTCCTGTTCCAGTGCCTTATCGTACTGGCCGGCGTAATAGTAAAACTCTGCGAGATTCTCGTTAACGATCAAGGAGAGAGGGTCAAGTTCCTGGGCGCGTCGGCCTTCGGCAATTCCTTCGTCAAATTTTTTCGTGACCGTCAAATTGTTTGCGTACCACTGATGGGCGGTAGCATAGTTAGGATTAAGTTTGATCGCCTGTTGGAGCTCCTGATTAGACTCCGCGAATTTCAGATCGTCCGCTAACGCAAGGCCTAAAGCCGCATGTGCTTCGGCGAGTGAACTATCAAGCTCAAGTGCACGCCTGGCGGCGGCGGTTCCTTTCGAAAGCGAGTCTTCCACTGTACCACCGAAATACTCGGGCAGCAGAACATAAGCCAATGCCATTCCGGCATACGCTTGCCCGTAACCTGGGTCCTTTTCGATCGCCTGGTTAAAGTATTCGATCGATTTCTTGAGATTGTCGGCGGTCCGCTTATTCCAATAGTAGTTGCCTTTCAGATAAAGTTGGTAAGCTTCGGGATTTGCCGTAAAAGTCTTTTCGACCTTAGCTGCGTCAGCACCCGAGATCTTTGACTTGAGCTTGCCAGACACATCACGGGCGACCTCGCTCTGCAATGAGACGAGATCAGAGCCTTTTCGCTCGTATTTGTTGCCCCATATTGTGTTTTCCGTCAAGCCGTCGATCAACTCCACACTAAGCGTCAACTGATCGCCCCGCTGGATCACTCGCCCAGTCAGGATCGCTTGTACTCCTAACTCGGCAGCAACCTTTTTTGGATCGACCTCCTTACCCTTGTATCTAAAAACCGACGAACGAGCCTTAACGCTCAGGTTCGGAATCTGCGAAAGGCTGTTGATCAGCGTTTCGGTCATGCCGTCCGAGAGATAATCGCCATCGGGGTTGCCGCCGTCGTTTACGAACGGCATAACGGCGATGGATTCGATCTGCTTGGAACCAGCACTGCGGCTGTAAAACAAATAGCCGCCAATGCCAAGAGTAGCGAATAATAAAACCCCGCCGGCGACGGCGACTATCAAATTTCTACTCGAACCCGATCGAGCAGGCGACCGTGTTTGATCACCCGGAAGCGCAACCGATCGATCTGTCGTTCGTGAAAAATTAAGCGTCGCGGCGTTACCGGGGGCGTCGGTCGAATGGAGTATCGCAGTCGTGGATTCATCGAGCGCCGGCAAGACCGCTTCGCCCGACGCCGGGCCGTACAACAATTCGGCACCGTCATCGAGACAGAACATCATGCTGCTGTCGTACTCGCGGCCACATTCAGGACATCGTTTCATATTCTATTCCGGCAGGTTCATCCGTTTTAGCATCGCTTTGAAACGCGGCTCCGAACGCAGTTCCTCGAGCTCCTGCGCAACCGCATAAACACTTGCGGTCTCCGCATGAGCCTCCATTTCTTTTTCGAGATAGTTCAAGGCTTCTTCTTTTTCGCCCAGCCCAAGGTAAATGATCGCAAGATCATAATTCTGAACATATCTTTGGTGCGAGTCCTCTTTTAACTTTCCAAGTAGTTTCAACGCCTCATCGCGCTTGCCGGCACGTGCCAGCCAAAGCCCCAGATATCCGGCCGGAACCGAGCCGATGAGTTCGCCGGCCCTCTGGGCTTCGGCGATCGCTTCTGCGTACATAGCCTTCGCTCCGTATGCCTTTCCCAAGGCGACATGGGCATAACCAAAACCTGGTTCACGAACGATAACGCGTTTGAGTTGAGCGATCGCTTCATCATATCGTCCCGCCAGAACAAGATTGTCGCCGAGATTCGTTCCGATGATCGGCGACAGCGGATCAAGCTCTTCGGCACGTCGCAGCTCGGCGAGACCCTCGTCGACCCGTTTTACATTTCCCAGATCGGCGCCGAGCCAGTGATGAGCGGTCGAATAATTGGGTTTGAGTTCGATGGCCCGGCGATATTCTTTTTCAGAAGCGGGGCGATCCCATTCGTAATTCGAAAGATAGAATCCGAGAGCCGTGTGTGCTTCGGCTAGTGAATCGTCGATCTCCAGTGCTCGCTGCGCGGCGGCCTTCGCTTGCGGCATGCTGTCCTTCGCCGGAGCAACATCGTAGCTCGAAAAGAGAACATACGTTTCGGCCATGCCTGAATACGCGAGCGCGTAATTCGGGTCTTTCTCGATCGCTTGCCGGTAAAATTCAATAGCTTGTCTGAGGTCTCCGCCTGTACGTTTGTTCCAATAGAATTTTCCTTTCAGATAGAGCTGATATGCTTCGGAATTGGCGGTATAGCTTTTTTCAACTTTCGCGATATCCACTCCCGAAAGCTTTGGCGTCAGTTTATTGGAGACATCGCGGGCAATCTGGGACTGGAGTGACACAAGATCCGATTGCTTACGATCGTATTGTTCGGTCCAAATCACGTCCTGTGACTTTGTGTTGACCAACTCGAGGTCCAATTTCAGATTGTCGCCGCGTTGAACGACCCTTCCCAACAAAACGGCTTGAACGTTTAGTTCCTCGCCAATTTTTCCTGGCGAAGTGTCCTTGCCCTTGTAATAGAAAACGGTGCTTCTGGATTTGACCGCCAAATTCGGCAACTGCGAAAGACTTTTTATTAAACTTTCGGTTATACCATCAGATAGGTACTCGACATCTGAATTCCCGCTATCGTTAACGAACGGCATCACTGCGATCGACTCGATCTGTTTGGCCGACGCGCGACCTGAGTATAAATAACTCCCAATACCCAAAGCCGCCAAAAGTAGTATCGCCACAATTCCGGCGACTATAGAGTTTTTTCGCGATGCGGTTTGAGCGAACGACTGGCGGCCAACATCCGGAAGTATCGCGGTCTCGTTGGTCGTATTTACCTGCGCATGGGTTGCTGC
>JBJMGN010000208.1:0-3518 GCA_045807885.1 Pyrinomonadaceae bacterium
GTGAATACAGGTCAGTTCCGGACCGGCCCGGCGTCACGATCCTAAAGGAGCTAAAGGCGCGAACCGGCGTTATTAAATCCAACCCCGGCGCATCGTTGATCGATCTTGGCGACGGCATTGCGTGTCTCGAATTTCATTCGAAGATGAACTCGATCGGCGGCGACACCGTTTCGATGATGAATGCGGCTATCGACGAGGTCGAGAAGAATTTCGTCGGACTGGTCGTGGGCAATCAGGGCGGTAATTTCTGCGCCGGCGCAAACATCATGATGGTTCTTCTCGCTGCGCAGGAGGAAGAGTGGGATGACCTGAATATGGCGGTGAACGCGCTGCAGCGTACCGTAATGCGGCTGCGGTATTCGTCGAAACCGGTCGTCACGGCACCGTATGGGTTAACGCTCGGGGGCGGCTGCGAGATCGCGATGCACGGCAACAAAGTACGTGCGGCCGCCGAGACATACATGGGCCAGGTCGAGGTCGGCGTCGGGTTGATCCCCGCAGGCTGCGGTACGAAAGAAATGACGATGCGTGCGATGGACGCGGCGGCGAAAACGCCCGACGCGGATCCGCTGGCATTCTTGAAAAAAACGTTCGAATTGCTGGGTATGGGGAAGGTCGCGACGTCGGCTCAGGAAGCGCGGGCGTGGGGATTGCTTCGCGAGTCCGATTCGATCTCGATGAACGGCGACCGGCTGATACAAGACGCGAAGCAGGAAGTTTTGAATCTCGCCGCTTCGGGTTTTGTCGCTCCAGTTCCGCGTGAAGATATTTTGGTGCTCGGTGAATCCGCGCAGGCCGCGATCAAGCTAGCGCTTCACATGATGAAACGCGGCGGGTTTATTTCGGACCACGACGAAGTGATTGGGAAGAAACTGGCGAACGTGATGAGCGGCGGTAATATGAATCACCGTGCTTATGTGTCCGAGCAATATCTCATCGACCTCGAACGGGAGGCTTTCGTTTCCCTTTGCGGAGAGCGAAAAACACAGGAGCGTATCGCGGCGATGTTGAAGACGGGGAAACCGTTGAGAAATTAAAGAAAGGCAGCGGAATGGACGAGCGGATCAACTACGTAACTTCAGAAATGCAGAAAACTGCGGACGACGTGCGCGAATCGTTCAGTCCGTTTTCGGCGGAGCAGCTCAATTGGAAGCCTTCAGAAAAGGGTTGGAGCGTCGGGCAGTGTCTTGATCACTTAATCAGGACCAACGAGCAGTTTTATCCCGAATTCGACAAGCTTGTGGCCGGTGAGCGGCGGAATTCTTTTTGGGAAAATTACTCACCGTTTACCGGCTTCTTTGGCCGCTTTTTGGTCAAGGCCGTAACTGAAGATTCCAAGAAGGCAAAGGCACCGTCCAAGGCGATCGTCCCACCGAGCGATATTGCTGCAGACATCGTTGACCGGTTTGTAGCCAATGTTTCCGAGGTGAACCAAAGGGTCACCGCGTGCGCGGGTGCAGACCGTGAGAAGACGGTTCTCACGTCGCCCTTTCTATTTGTGATGACTTACAAACTGGAAGATGCGTACAGCGTGCTGGTTGAGCACACCAAGCGTCACATCCGGCAGGCGAAACGTGTGGTAGGGGCGGACGGATTTCCGAATGGTTGATAAGACATTTGAAAAAGCGAGGCTGATCGTAATGAAAGTGATCTTTGTAACTGTTTTTATCGCAATCTTTTTCGTAGCAGGGTGCAACACGACCGGCGTCCCGACCGAGTTTGCGAATGCGTGTGCGCAGGACCTTGACGGCAAGACTATCGAGGTCAGCGGGATCCTGGAGCAGCGCTCGATGGTTTATTGTTCGAATCGCGGCGGGCGAATGG
Organism: Pyrinomonadaceae bacterium; assembly: GCA_045807885.1. GTDB lineage: Bacteria > Acidobacteriota > Blastocatellia > Pyrinomonadales > Pyrinomonadaceae > OLB17. Next base: position 1,825 of record JBJMGN010000208.1, read on the forward strand.
AGTGCCCATTCGATCTTCTGGAAGCGGCCGGCAGCGAGAAAAAGATCGGCGCAGATGTTGAGGTCGGCAGCGGTGCAAACACGGTTACGGAAATACCGAAAGGGTTCAAAAAGGAAGATCTGAAGGTTCGCGATAATGCCGGGACCCAAATCACTCTCGGCACCGATAAGGTGAAACTAACCGGCAAGATGCTGATCGCACCGGCGGCGCCGGGCGGCCAGGGCGTTTGCCTGATGCAGGTTTACAAGATTGAAAAATGAAGGAACGCGGACGCCCACGTCCGCAATGAGCCCGTGGGCGAACAAAACTTTCGAACGCGGTGGCGTTCGTTGCGGACGAGGCGTCCGCGTTCCAACAAGGATGAAACGCTGCAGCTGGCCCACAAACGAACTTGCGATCCGCTACCACGACGAAGAGTGGGGCTCACCGCTTCATGACGACCGTGGACTGTTCGAATTCCTGATCCTCGAGGGGGCACAGGCCGGATTGAGCTGGGACACGATACTTCGGAAGCGAGAGGCGTATCGGGACGCATTCGATAATTTCGATCCCGCAAAGGTTGCGAGATACAGCGACGCGAAGTGTGCGAAATTGCTAACAAACGAAGGAATCATCCGAAACCGCCTAAAGGTCGTTTCTGCGGTGTCCAACGCGAAGGCATTTTTGAAAGTGCAAAAGGAATTCGGTTCGTTCGATAAATACATTTGGGGGTTTGTTGATGGCAAACCGATCGTCAATAAGCCGAAAAGTTCGGGCCACGTACCCGCGAAAACCGAAGTGTCGGACGCGATCTCGAAAGACCTTCGAAAACGCGGATTCAATTTCGTCGGCTCGACCATCATGTACGCGTTCATGCAAGCGACAGGGATGGTGAATGACCATTTGGTGGGTTGTTTTCGATATAAAGATTTAGGGAATTGGCCCGCGAAAAACGCGAAATGACGCGAAAGATTTGAATTGCTTTCGTTTGTTTCGCGTATTTCGCGGGCAGATAAATATATGAAAGAAGCAGTGATCGTATCGGCCGTGCGCACGGCTGTAGGGAAGGCGCCGAAAGGGACGTTGAAAAACACGCGCCCGGATGATCTGGGTGCGGCGGCGATAAAGGAAGCTGTTTCGCGCTCTGGCGTCGACGCGTCGCTCGTCGAGGACGTGATCATGGGCTGCGCGTTTCCCGAGGCGGAGCAGGGGATGAACGTCGCCCGAACGTGCATGATCGCGGCCGGTTTGCCGGTGGAAACGAGTGCGATGACGGTCAATCGTTATTGCTCGTCCGGTCTGCAGACGATCGCGATCGCGGCGGATAGGATCGCGACGGGCGGTGCTGATGTGATCGTCGCGGGCGGGCTTGAGACGATGTCGATGATCCCGATGGGCGGGAATGTCGTGCGGCCGAACCCAGCGATCGTGGATTCATATCCGGACTATTACCTGAATATGGGATTGACCGCCGAGAATCTCGCGAAAAAGTATGAGATCACCCGCGAACAGGCGGATGAATTTTCATTCGGCTCGCACCAGAAAGCGATCGCGGCGATCAAGGCCGGGAATTTTAAGGTCGAGATCGTTCCATACACAGTGCACGTGGACGAGTTCGATGAAAAGGGGCGCGTGCGCCGCAAGGAGGTCGTGTTCGAAACGGACGAAGGGCCACGAACCGATACCTCGCTTGAAAGCCTCGCAAAACTCAAACC
>JBJMGN010000209.1:0-4530 GCA_045807885.1 Pyrinomonadaceae bacterium
AAGGAACTCTTGTCGGAAGGCAAGGTTCGATGTGAGACGAACATCCACCGCTGCAGTGAAGCCGTTCGGGAAGAAATGCACGCCTTCGGCATAAACCGTGCTCCCGCCTTCGTCCGGGTTTTCGGGGCTTGCAGGCTTGCCGAAAATACGGTCCTTAACTGCGTAGAACCCGGCATTCAAATAAGAACGCGAATTTGACCGGGTTCGGAAATCGATTCCGTATCCGATGCCTCTGGCGGTGAAGATGTCTATTCGTGCGGTCGCGTCCGCTGAGCGGCCAAGCGTTTGATAATAGGCTCCCGTCAGCCGGACGCCTTTGCTGCCGGAATATGCAATGCCCGGAGTTAAAAATCCGGAGCTTCGATCAGTTTCTTTGATCGGAATCGAAAGATAAGGAAAAGCTGCAACCCCGATATCCTTTATTCGGAATACGGGACGCTTTAACTTAACTTTCTCATTCACCTTAATACGTGCTTCGTCAGCCGTGAAGGACCACTTCGGCACTGCCTCTTCGCAGGCGGTGAACTTCCCTTTTTTGATCACTATTTCGTCGATCGAAATACGTTCAACACGCTCTGCCGTGAAATAGATCACCGTTCCGTCTTCGGTTTGATTCGTAAAGCCGGTCGAGTCTTCAAAATAGCCGAGCTTCGTCTTGTAGTTCCAGACGCCGACCGCTCCGGTGATTCGCTGGTCATTTCCCTGATCGAAGATAACGCTGCCTTCCGCCTCTACCTTTCCCGTCTCCTCGTAGATCGTGATCGTCTCTGCCTGAAAACGATAAATGCCGTAACGGATGTCCACGTTGCCGCTGTGCTTCAGAATTCGCTTACCTTCCGGCCCTTCGACGGACTGCTTTTCGGAGTAAACGACCAGTTCGCCGGAACCGCCCTCGGGAACAGCACCCGGCCTTTTTGACTTTTGAGGTGTGATGTCCTGCTGAGGCGAGATCGGGTTGATACTGGGGGTGTCGGTGATCGGATTCGCTACCTGTCGCTCAACCGGATTTGTGCGTTGGGCAACAACCCCGATCGTCAGCAAAAGTATTGACAGGAGAATTAGTTTGCGTGAGAAGAAGAACATTAGGACGCTTTTTTAGTTACAACGATGCTAACACGAGCCCCTCAAATCGTCGAAACGAACGCCTGTTTTCGGTGATCCGAGTTTATTTTGAACGAAGTTCGAGGACTGCGTAATCCGTCTGTGGAATGAAAACGATGCTGCCTTCCGTGAAGGGTTCCTGGAAAAAGTCGGTAGCGGGAAATGCGGTACCGCTGATGGCGGTTTCGCCGGTCATCTCCGCCATCGCCTTCAGTTCCGGCGGAAACCATTGCTCGACTGTAACAAGCTGCTGCTTGCCTGCACTTCCCGAAGAGAGTCGGCCTTCGAGTTCGCGATGGTTCGCAGGTGTCAGGACGAAGACCGCGACAAGCCTCTGTTTCTTATCCGCTTCATTTGTAACACGGTAGACGACCTCGTCCGGCTCGAACGGTATCTGGATCAGCGAACGAAGCTCTTCTACATTGTCATCAGCCGTGTTGGCATTCGATGCCTTGGATGCGTTCGAATTTGAATTCGCGGCAGCTCCGTTGTCGGCCGTCTGCTGTGAACAACCTAACAACCCTATTGAAGCCGTACAAAACAGAATTGCGATGATCTTGGAGGGAAGATTCATAGCGTGCAGACTAGAATGACGATTTCGTATTTGAATTGCAAGCCTGCTTTTCAATCAAAAGGCCTGCGTTTTGATCTCGATGAACGGATTGATGTTAATATCATTCTCGGCCAACGAGAATATTGTTTATGAAACCACGGATCGCACTGTGTTTGATGCTGCTAGTGTCGGCATCGTTAGCCGCCTTCTCACAGAATTCAAGCCCTCTTGCTGCAGTGAATGCTTTTTACAAGTTCGACCGGTCGCATTCGCAATTATTTAACCGAGCTAACATCGATGCCCGCGAGCAGTGGTTTTCAGCCGGACTCTATAAATTGCTAATAAACGAGCTTGTCAGAGAAAAAGAGTACTTAAAGAAGAATCCGACCGATAAGCCGCATTTTGGTGACGGGCTTCCCTTTCAGCCGCTCGACGAAGAGTGCACCGCTGGTACTAAGAAATATCGAAACACTCTGTCGTTCGGACCAATAAATGTTAACGGCAGTTCCCGGAATTTCGACGCTTACTTTTCATATCCAAAGGCTTGCGGGATCGAGAAGACCACATTCGAGATCGTAGTGATAAAGCAGAACGGCAAATGGGTGATTGATGACGTTCTCTATCCGGCAACGACCTCCACACTAGTCGAAGACCTCAATCGTAAGGAATACTGACCGACTGCTTTAATCAAACACTAAAAGGTATGGGTTTAAACAGGGTTTCTGTAACTGTTTAAGCTGCACTTCCCTGTTTTCGATCCGCAATACGCCCTATGCTAAAATTGCAGGTTATACACGGATAAGCTATGACACCAGAGATCAAAGAAGCTGTAACAGATGCTGAGGCTGAAAAGCAGCGTTGGGAAACGGAAACACTTAGCAAGGTGCTCGAGAAAACACCTGAACGCAAGAAGTCGTTCGAGGGCGTCTCGCTAGAGCCTGTTGAACGCCTGTACACCGAAGCCGATAGTGATGGCATCGATGTCGGCTTTCCCGGCGAGTTCCCTTATAAACGGGGTATTCATCCCACAGGTTATCGCGGCAAGCTCTGGACAATGCGGCAGTTCGCTGGTTTCTCGTCGCCTGAGAATACGAACGCACGCTTTAAGTATCTAATGGAGCACGGCCAGACCGGTTTGTCGGTCGCCTATGACCTTCCGGCACTTATGGGCCTCGATGCCGATTCGCCTTTGAGCGAAGGTGAGGTAGGCAAATGCGGGGTTGCCGTCTCAAGCCTTGCCGATTTCGAGGTTCTCTTTGACGGCATTCCGCTCGATGCTGTAACAGTTTCACAGACCATAAACGCACCTGCCCCGATCTTTCTTGCGATGTACCTCGTCGTCGCAGAAAAGCAGAACGCTGACTTCAACAAGATCTCAGGCACGCTCCAGAACGATATCCTTAAGGAATACATTGCACAGAAAGAATGGATCTACCCGATCAAGCCTGCGATGAAGCTGGTGATCGACACGTTCGAATACACGACGAAACACGTTCCAAAATACAACCCGATCTCGATCTCCGGTTACCACATTCGTGAGGCCGGTGCGACCGCTCTTCAAGAATTAGCATTCACCCTGCGTGATGGTGTCGAGTATGTTCAGTACGGTGTCGATCGCGGAATGGACGTTGACGAATTCGTGCCCCGGCTTTCTTTCTTCTTTAATGCACACAACGATTTCTTTGAAGAGATCGCCAAATACCGTGCAGCCCGTGTTGTATGGGCACGTACGATGAAGGAGCGGTTCGGTGCGAAGAATCCGCGAACGATGCAGATGCGTTTTCACACGCAGACCGCAGGCGTATCGCTTACCGTGCAGCAGCCGCTGAACAATATTGCACGCGTCGCCATCCAGGCACTTGCAGGCGTACTCGGCGGAACGCAGTCTCTGCACACCGACTCGTACGATGAAGCCCTCGCTCTGCCAACCGATGAAGCTGCTCTTATCGCTTTGAGAACGCAGCAGATCATCGCCGAGGAAACCGGTGTTGCGAACACGGTCGACCCACTCGGCGGAAGCTATTTCGTCGAATCGCTCACCGAGAAAATGATCGCGGGATGTTTCGATTACTTTGACAAGATCGACGGTTTCGGCGGAATGGTCGAAGCGGTCGAAGCAGGCTTCCCGCAGCGTGAGATACAGGAATCGGCTTACCTATATCAGAAAGCGGTCGAACGCAGAGAACAGACCATCGTCGGCGTGAACAAATACGCGATGGAGAACGAGATCCACAAGACCGACATTCTCCAGATCGACGAGACCGTCCGCGACCACCAGCTCGAACGCCTCGCTCATGTAAAGGCGACACGCGACAACGGAGCCGTTGCCAACTCGCTCGACAAGCTCAAGCTCGCAGCTCAATCCAACGAAAACACGATGCCCTCCATCATCGAAGCCGTCGCCGCCTACGCCACCGTCGAAGAGATCTGCGTCGCCCTCCGCGACGTCTACGGCATCTACGAAGAACCCGCCTTTTAGCTTAATCAAACAGTTGGAGGTGTTAGGAACTGTTTAGATGTTTGGCGTGTTTAGGAGCGGTTTAGTGTCCTCGAACTTTATTCAGGTACAAGTGGTTGGTTAAATGCCCAGATTCTTGCGGAGGGCTAGTTCGCGTTTGTTCATCTGGCCTTTGTCGGTTTCGTGGTCGTAGCCGCAAAGGTGGAGCAGTCCGTGAAGGATGAGCTGCTTTAGCTCGTTTTCGAACGATAGCTTGTTTTCTTTTGCTTGTTTATCGGCCGGCTCGGCAGATATAACGATGTCACCGAGAAAGTCAGGACCGTCTGCGTCAGCAGGCGGCCAGTTCGTTGATTCTAGATCCACTGGCTGTCCCCCCGCTAACGCAGGGGGGTCTGACATAGGAAACGAAAGCACATCG
>JBJMGN010000210.1:0-9124 GCA_045807885.1 Pyrinomonadaceae bacterium
TCTAACATCCACACTTAGCGTTCCGAAGGTCGCAGATTTTCTGATCGACTATATGCTCGCGCTCCCGGGCAACGAAAATGTTCAGTCCATAAATCCCCTTATCGCAGAAACAAACGACGGATTTTTGAACGATATCCGCAGCCGACCTATTTCCCGAGACGACGTTTTTAGCGCGGTCAAAAGTGCGTCCGAAGGACCGGTCCAGGAAGGGACCGTGGGAGCCGGGACGGGAACGGTCGCTTTCGGTTGGAAGGGCGGCATCGGAACATCATCCCGGAGACTTCCTGTTTCACTTGGCGGCTTTACGCTCGGCGTTCTTATTCAGTCGAACTTTGGCGGCATTTTGTCCGTTGACGGCGTTCCTGTTGGCATCGAACTCGGTAAATTCTACTTAAAAGACGCCTTAAACTTGGCCAATACGGAATCTGGAATCTACAACCGAAATTTTGCTGACGGTTCGGTAATTATCGTTATCGCAACCGATGCCCCGCTTGATTACCGTCAATTGAAGCGCCTCGCCGAGAGATCAATGGCTGGTCTTGCCCGCACAGGTTCGTCGATGACGAATGGTAGCGGCGATTACGCGATCGCATTTTCTACGAAAAACCGGATCAGTTCCGTGGATGCTTTGCGAAACGTACAAGTCGTTGGCAACGACGCGATGTCGCCATTGTTTCAGGCAGTTATCGAAGCATCGGAGGAGGCGGTACTAAACTCGCTGTTTCGGGCTACAACAGTCGTCGGAAAAGACAAACATACAAGCGAGGCCGTTCCAATCGATAAGATCAAAGAGCTCCTTCGAAAATACGGAAAGACCAAATAGCAACCGACTCTCGGGCTCCCCAACCTGCTGGGTTAAAAACTTCGCTTAAATAAATAGGATGCTTTTATAAAAAAAGTACGTCCGTTGCTGCGCAATCCCGGCTCGAACAGCGGCGGATGAATGAACGGGTTGTATCCGTTGTAATTGATGTCGTCGTTGTACCCGATGTAGATAGCTTTGCCTGGGCTGGGCGTCCAGCCAAAAACGAACTGCGGGCGAACTCGATGATTCAGGCTTGAATAATCGATTCGCAGCCGAGCAAAAAAATCACGCGTAAATTGATATACCGAACGCCAGCTATACAGGTTGTCGTCGAACGCAACGAGGCCGGTGTCTTTTCTGACGAGCCGACGCTTTGTGTAATTAAGCTGCGTCTGAAACGCGGTAGTGGGCTGATATCGGATCGTCGTTTCAATCGTTAGCTGATCTCCCGGTCCGGGATCCAATCCTGGAACAGCGATAGCTCCGCTGGCACATCCCACAGGGTCGGCTGCGCATTGAGCCGAATAATCAATATATGCCTGACTCACTCTTGGGAAATCCGGACCGGCACCAAAATCGTACTCCATTATTCCCCACGTATAGTCCATGAAAGCAAACAGGTACAGCTTCTTATTAGGAGTTGTTTCGATAAAGCTTTGGAGTGCCGTAAAATTTGCCGCGCGCGTCCCGCTGGGACCCGCGAACGCGCCCCCGCCGGGCCGAGCCAACGTGCGAACTGGGCCAAACTCATTTTCGTAAACGTGCTCGGATCCGAACTGCAAATTTGCTCCGACGAACGTCTGCCTCTGAAGTGCAAGTTGACCTCGCGTGTTGGTGATGAAATATTGGCTCCTTCCTTTCCAATCGAAACTAAAGTTCGTTTCGTTCCAGACGCGTTTAGAAACAATTTTCTTCTTCGCGTCGCGATCCGTTTCATATTGAATGAAGGAACCGACGTAGTTCGTATCCACACGATTCGTGAACCCCACATCGGCGCGATAATCGGGCGAACGTCCCTGTGCCAAAAAATTCATGTATAGGTTCCGACCTGATCTTTCGAGGTAAGCGCGATAACCGAATCCGTTTCCCGTACGATACAAGTTCCGATCAAGCTCGGGGTCATAAAAAAAGCTACGCGTATGCGTACCGAGTATCTGGAATTCCGTCACCGTCTTCGGATTAAGCTTAAAACGTCCGTCAAAACCACCGGTATGGTTGTGGTTGTCTACAAAGTTATACGTTGTAGCAAAGAATCCCAGGTTGTTTTCCTTACCAATGTCACGCTTTAACCGGAGCACGCCAATATCCGCATTCTGCTCAAAAATTCGCTCGTTGGGACAAAGGTCGAGCGGGCCCTTACGGGCCGTAATACAATTGAAGAGCCGTTGGCGATCATCTTTTGAAAGGTTACCCGCAGTACCGTTGTCGGACGCGTACATAATGCCGAAAGTGTTCTTGCCTTTCCGTCCCGTCAATTTGGCTGCGATATCTGGATCAACGATCGCTCGCGTGTTCACCACGTTCAGCCCGCTTTGAAAAATATCGATTCGTTCTAAGAAAAATGGCCGTTTTTCGGGAAAGAATACCGGAAAACGGAGATTCGCTGTGCTGATCGGAGCGTCTGCCTCAACCTGCGCGAAATCTGGATTGTAAGCGAAATCGAGCGTGATCGTCGGTGTCAGACCAAACTTGGCCGTCAACCCAAATTCGCCTTTGATGCCATCATTTACAAACCTTCCGCTGGGGTCGTTATGGAATGTGAAGGCCGTTCTGCGCCCCGTTTCGCTGATCGTAAAACTCGGATTTATCTCAAGCTGGCGCGTCGTTTCGATATCTTCAAGGCCGGTGATTCTTCCCGCCTGGTTAAGCGATCCGTTAATACTTCGGTTGCGAGGCATCCAGGAGTTCAGTTCACCGTTCATGTACTTGATCCGTCGAAATATCTGGAGTCCCCACAGCTTATTTTTTCCTGCTTCGTATCTAAGCGACTTGAACGGAATCGCAGCCTCGATCGTGTAACCGTTTTTCGTCAGTACCCCCTTTGATTCCATCACAAGATCAACACTGTAATCTTCACCGCGGCCTTCCGTATATGTCCCGTCAGCCTGAATGCCGAGTGGATTGAATGATACGACGTAAGCCTGCTGCCGATCGTTGAATGTGTCGATATACATCAACACGTAATCGTCATTGAAAATATTGTCGCGACGAGCGACCGTTGCACGAATTGAATCGCGAGGTTGGGTGACCCGAAACGCCATGTAAAGATTCTTTGCATCATACGCCATCATGAATTCGGTCGGGTGGGTCGGTGCTGTGTTGTCACCCGGGCTAGTCTGCAAGAAATCGCCGAGTACGGCCGCCTTATTCCAAACCTCATCGCTTAGCACCCCGTCAATTATGGGAGGGACAGTTAGATGTGGAATCTGAACAGGTTCCCTTTTCGACACATAGCGTGCATTCTCGGTAATCGGAATCGCGGCAGGGGTTTTATCGTCAGCAGCGGGAGAACTTGGTACCGGAACTTGTGCAAACGCCGTAAAGCCAACGAGATACAAGACTGAGACGAGTGGGATAAGTCGCTTCATGATGTTCTATCGTGTATGCGCAGAATGGAAGTTTTTGGCTATTCATTCGAAATACCATCCAGCGCGTTCACAAAAAGGAACACCTGAGAAATTCAAATTGTGACAAGATTTTTCTTCGGAGGAACTTTTATGTTTAACGCATATTGCCTTTCGGAAACATTACTTTATCCGGTTCGGCGTTCAGGCGGTCAAGCATTTTCTTTATCATTCGTGTTTTGACCGGGCCAGCCATTCTAGGTTCGACCAAATAGCGAATGATCGCCGTTACCCAAGTATTTTCACCGATTCGAAAAACGACGACGGGATGCTCGTGAACCTCAAACTGATCCACAGGCGTCTCTGCAAGAAGCTCCCGATACGTTTTCACACGCTCTGACATGTGTTCGCCAACTTCTTCGTTCGCAACCTCGGTCAACACGTTAGTGACGAATTCCAGATCGCTTTGATACGCGACTTGAAACGAAATGTCATTCCAAATATATGGGAAAAGCGCCCACGAATAGTTATGGACCGGTTCGTCCAGCACTTTTGAATTGGGGAATTTTATGATCCTTCCGCTTGGGTGATTTACAGTCGACAGCATCGGGCCGCCAACCTCCCAAAGCGTAGTATCAAGGTAACTGAGAGCTATTACATCACCGGTAGCCTGGCCTATAGTTATCCGATCACCCACACGGTACGGAACGCGCACCAAAATATAGATCCAACCAATGAAGCTCGTTATCGGGGTTTGAAGCGCAAATCCGAGTATTAGCGAGATCAGTCCGAACGAAACTACTGCTGTGTACCAGTTCGCGAAAAGAATCGAGATCGCGATGAAAAAGATCGCGAGGCCCGCGAGAAGATTAGCGACGCGTTCGAGGTTGTAACGTGCCACCGCATCTTGAAGCGGAAAAATAAGATAAGCCTTTGCGGCGCGCAAGATCAATAACAAGAGGGTGATCGCGAGCACGCCGATCGTCAGCCGTTGAAGCAATGGCTCGTATTGGCCTGCAAAAGCAAAATAGCCAAAACGGGAAACGTAAAAGACTCCTCCAAATGCCGCGATCGCGACGATATAAGTTGTGAGCCGCAGTTTCTCGGAACGGTCGATCTTAGACGTCCTTTTTTTCTCGCCCGTTTGATCAAGTTCTCGTTTGATCGTTTCTTCGCCCTTTAACTGTTCGGCCTTGATCTCTTCAGTTCGCATCTCGCAAGAATACCGCAACGCAAGTTATTTAGTGAATTACCGTTCGCTCGCAAATGGACGGCCAATCAAAATGCACGGCAGTTCAGAAAATCGTAGAATTTCCATAGCGAAATGCAAATGATCGATAACTACATTGGGGGCGAATTGATTCCGCCAATTTCGGGTGAGTATCTCGATAATTTTGAGCCTGCGACAGGGTCTATATATTCGCAAATCGCAAATTCCGACGATCGTGATGTCCAGCTTGCAGTTGGGTCCGCAAAAGCGGCATTTCGAGAATGGTCGACGACCCCGGCGGAAGACAGATTCTCGGTCCTTAATAGACTGGTTTCTCTTGTCGAACGGGATCTTGAAACACTCGCTATGGCGGAATCGATCGACAACGGAAAGACGGTTGAGATCGCTAAACGCCTGGACATTCCCCGGGCCGCTTCGAATTTCCGCTTTTATGCGACTGCAGCATTGCATTTGGCAAATGAATCGCACGACACGCTGCAGAACGGCGGCGTTCGCGCTTTGAATTACACTCTCCGCCACCCGCTGGGCGTGGTGGGATGTATTTCGCCGTGGAACCTGCCGCTGTATCTTTTCACCTGGAAGATAGCGCCGGCGATCGCTGCCGGCTGCACGGTTGTTGCAAAGCCGAGCGAAGTGACCCCGATGACAGCGTATTTGTTGTCGAGACTATGTATCGAAGCTGGTTTGCCACCCGGAGTTTTGAACATCATTCATGGAACCGGGCCAAAGGTCGGCTCGGCAATCGTCGCACATAAAGATGTAAAGGCTATCTCCTTCACCGGTGGGACCCAGACTGGCGAAGAGATCACGCGGGTGGCTGCACCGATGTTCAAAAAGCTCTCGCTCGAGCTTGGCGGCAAAAACCCTAATATCATTTTTGCTGACTGCAACTACGATGAAATGCTGGAAACGACTGTCCGCTCCTCATTTTCGAATCAGGGCGAGATCTGTCTATGCGGTTCGCGCATTTTTGTCGAACGTTCAATTTATGAGCAATTCAAAGGAGACTTTGTGGCGCGCGTTTCCGCCTTAAAGGTTGGCGATCCTTTACATGTGGGGACAGACGTCGGCGCGATCGTTTCCAGGCAGCATTTTGACAAGATAATGTCGTACATCGAACTCGCGAAAGAGGAGGGCGGAACGATCCTAACGGGCGGTAGGCAAGTTCATCTTAACGGACGCTGCGCGGACGGCTGGTTCATCGAGCCCACCGTGATCGAAGGACTTTCGCACGACTGTCGCACGAACCAGGAGGAGATCTTCGGGCCTGTCGTATCGATTCAGCCGTTTGATACTGAACAGGAGGTTCTCGGATATGCAAACAGCGTTCGTTACGGTTTGTCATCAACGATCTGGACGGAGAATTTGTCACGTGCGCATCGAATGTCGGCAAAGATCGAGTCCGGTATCGTCTGGGTGAATTGCTGGATGCTCCGCGATCTGCGCACGCCGTTCGGCGGCGTGAAGGACAGCGGTGTCGGACGCGAAGGCGGGTTCGAAGCGTTGCGGTTTTTCACTGAAGAAAAAAATGTCTGCGTCAGGCTCTCTTAATTCACTTTTGCAATGTCGCGTTTTATCCCAGGAAAAGAACTAAGCCGCCGGTTTTTCTTTGAGGCGGTTAAGCCTATTTTGACGGCGCATTTCGGCCGGCTTCAATACGGCGCTGCTTTGATCGGACCTGGCTCCGAAGTTCTCAATTTCGATACCGAGATGTCGTCGGACCACTGCTGGGGACCGCGGTTGATACTTTTCTTGCGTGAATCGGAAATCGAACTTTCACAAACGATCGACAAAGCGTTTCGCACGAATCTACCGGCTACTTTTCTATCGTACCCGACCGGTAAAAGCGCGCCGGATCCGGAGGACAACGGCACCTGGCATCTCGAGTCAAACGACGAAGAGGTGAACCATGCCGTTCAGATCGTTTCATTGCGCAAGTACCTGCTCGATTACGTTGGATTTGATATCGATCAGCCGCTTGAAGCAATCGATTGGCTCACTTTTCCTGAACAAAAGTTAAGAACTTTGAGAGATGGCGAGGTTTATCATGATTCGATCGGGCTTCGGAAATCGCTCGATCAATTTCACTACTATCCGAATGATGTTTGGTTGTACCTATTATCAGCTGGTTGGAACCGAATTGGCCAGGAAGAACATTTGTTCGGTCGTGCCGGATCAGTAGGCGATAACGTCGGTGCTTCGATAATCGCATCTCGACTCGTTAGAGATCTCATGCGGCTTTGTTTTCTGATGGCGAAAGAGTACGCGCCTTATCCAAAGTGGCTCGGCACTGCCTTTTCAAAACTAAAATGTGCGCCAGAGCTTTTACCGACCTTTTCCAAGGTGCTTATAGCTCGCAATTGGCAAGAAGGCGAAGAAAACCTAGTGAAAGCTTATTTGATCGTCGCAGAAATGCATAACGATCTCGGAATTACGCCACATATAAATGTGGAAATAGGAGATTTTTTCGGCCGGCCGTTTAAGGTCGTTCATTTGCCCGGCAAGTATTCTGAAGCGATAGCGAACCGAATCGAGGACAAACAACTCAAGCGTCTCGCGCTGACACTTCCGTTGGGGAACATCGATCAGATCAGCGACAACACGGACCTGCTTTCGACTTCAGCATACAGAAAACTTTTAAGACAACTTTATGACTAGCAAAATATTCATCGTATTTCGGATCATCGTCGGCGTAATCGCAGCGCTTATTTTGTATGTGATCTTCAGCGTTGTGATCAACTCGTACGTATTCCCGGCTGTGGTACCCGATTACGCAAACTATTTCCACCCCGGGGACAAGTTGGCAAGTAGGTATGAAGGCTTCGACCAAACCATTCTTGGTGTCAAGAGCGGTTGGCTTCATACCCGGCTAATCGTGGCACCGAATGCGGCAGGCCCCCCAGAGCATTTCCACGAAAACTTTACGGAAACGTTTAAGGTAAAAAGCGGGACACTCAGTATTCTGGTTAACGGCGAAAAGAGAACAATGCACGCGGGTGAAACGATATCAGTCCCGCCAATGACGAAGCACAAGCCTTTCAATGAGACCGGCGAACCTGTAGTTGTCGAAAGTGAGGATGAAAAAACGCTGCCCGTTGAGTTCGGTTATCACCTATCGCAGCTTTACGGAGTTATGGACACATTTCCCAATGGCCCAAGCGTTCCGCAAATGATGATGCAGTTCGCTGTTTATGGAACCGAAGCTGATACATATATAGCAGACGGACCGTCGCTTGGAATGCAGAAGGCGTTGCGCGTTGTTATGGCTCCGACTGCGAGGTTGCTGGGTTATAAGAATTATTACGAAGAATACAAACCAAAACATTGAAACGCTCGTATAATAGTTCTGCTCTCCGAAAATAAAATATGAAATTGTTCTTTTCGATGATCGTGGCCGTCGCTGTGACGGCAGCAACATTTGCGCAAACCAAGGCTCCGTCCGAATCGGCAATCGACCGTTTCCTTAGATACGTAAAGATCGACACGCAATCGGCCGAGGACCAGCCCTCTCCTCCGAGCACGAAAAAGCAGCTTGATCTTGCGCGTTTGCTTGAAAAAGAGCTGAAAGACCTTGGTGTTCAGAATGTACGAATTAGCGAATGGGGGATCGTATACGGAATGGTGAATGGCAATCTGCCGGATAATTCAAAAGTGCCAACGATCGGCTTCATTGCACACATGGACACTTCGCCCGCTGTCTCCGGTGCGAATGTAAACGCGATCATTCACAAGAATTACCGGGGCGGTGACATCATTCTGCCGAACGACAAAACGCAGGTAATAACAGCCGCTCAAAATCCCGATCTTAAAAACCTGATCGGTGACGATATCATCACAGCGGACGGAACGACGCTTCTCGGCTCGGATGATAAATCCGGCTGCGCGGAAGTGATGACCATGATCGACATCCTAAAACAGAATCCGAACATCAAGCACGGGAATATTGCCGTCGCGTTCACGCCCGATGAAGAAGTCGGAGGCGGGATCGACAAATTCGATATTGAGGGCTGGGGGGCAAAGTTCGCCTATACAGTCGACGGCGAGCAGCTGGGCGACATCTCAAACGAAACCTGGTCGGCACGGACGGCCACTGTGACGTTCCATGGTAAGAACACGCATCCGGGCACAGCAAAAGGAATCATGGTGAATTCGGCGTATGCCGCGGGTGACTTCTTATCTCGTTTTCCTGAACTGGTACCGAATAGGCCGGAGACGACTGAAAAACGCGAGGGCTTCATTCACCCATATTCTTCAACAATCTCTGAAGAAACATCGACGATAAAGATCCTACTTCGAAACTTCGATATAAACGGTTTGGGCGCGCAGGAGGAAGCTGTTAAAAGAGTCATCGCGGAAACGCAAAAGCGTTTTCCGAATGTAAAGATCGACTACGAGTCAAAACTCGGCTATCTGAACATGAAGGAGGTTTTAAAGAACTATCCGCAGCTTACCGACTTTGCGATCGAGGCTTCGAAGCGCGCAGGTGTCACCGCTGAGTTGCGTCCGATCCGCGGCGGCACGGAC
>JBJMGN010000211.1:0-3576 GCA_045807885.1 Pyrinomonadaceae bacterium
TGCTCGACATTGTCTTTTCGCTTGATTCGGTGATCACGGCCGTAGGAATGATAAGCACCACTTATGGACCGAACGGCATCTGGATAATGATCGCTGCGGTAGTTATCTCGATCATTGCGATGATGCTGTTCGCAGGCCCGATCGGAGCATTCGTTCAACGCCATCCGACGATAAAAATGCTCGCGCTGTCGTTTCTGCTCTTGATAGGTGTGATGCTAGTTGCCGAAGGATTTCACCAGACCATTCCGAAGGGTTACATTTATTTCGCAATGGCGTTCTCCGTGCTAGTGGAGATCCTGAATATGCGGCTCCGCAAAAAGGTCGAACCGGTGCACCTTCACAATGCATTTTCCGATGAGGACGAGGCAAAAGCGACAAGCGAATAATAGTTTAAGACGATGGACACACAAAGATTCTTTATTTTGTTGAGTTTGTTAATCTTTGCGGCCGGTGCTTGCCAGGCTCAAAGCGATATTCGAAAAGTTGACTTCAAAAACTTCACCTACCGGCCGCACTGCGCCGGTGAAGAAACGCAAACGCTGACCGTAAAGAACGGCGAGTATTCGATGGAAAAGCAGATGCAGGACTACGTCGACCGTCTTTATTTCAATATCTTCTCCGTTACCTACGGTGATGTGGATGGCGACAAAACCGATGAAGCGATCGTTCTGAGCACTTGCAATACGGGTGGTACGGGAAATTTTTCCGAAGGATTTGTTTACAAGCTCCAGAGCGGACGGCCGCAGTTGATGGCACGTATCTCCGGCGGCGACCGTGCATACGGTGGCTTACGAGCGGCAAATGTTGTTGACGGTCTGCTTGTCGTTGAGCGGAATGATCCCGGCAAAGATGGCGCAAACTGCTGTCCTGAGCTTATCCTTTCCCAGAAATACAAGATGACGAACGGCAAATTGGTCGAGGTCGGTAAGGCGACCTCTCGACCGATCTTCCCGACCGAGCGCGTGTCGTTCGACCGCGGCGCCAGCGGCAAAACAATTACCGTCATCGTGCCGGCGAATGAGGGAAAGCGATTGCTCATCGGCGCCCGGGCGGGTCAGCATCTGACGGTTTCGGCAGGTAATACTAAGGCGCAGGTCCGCCTGCTTGAGGACGCACGCATTACTGAAGGCGTAAATAATTTCGTTGCTGTGCTGCCGAAGTCCGGTGATTATACGATCGAAATTTCCAACCAAACTGACGACGCCATCACGGTCGTTCTCAATATTAAGATCCAATAAAAATGAAAAAAACGTTCTCCGCAATTTTCATCACTCTTCTCGGCTTTTCGCATAGTTTTATTGTCGCCGGCCAGGCAGCCGCGTCAAAGTTTGACCTGGTAATTGTCAACGCTCGGATCATTGACGGCACCGGAAACCCCTGGTTTCGCGGTTCGATCGGCGTCAAAGACGGCCGAATTGCACGTGTCGGCCGTATCGATCCCGCGGAAGGAGTGATGGTCATCGACGCCAAAAACCAGATCGTCGCGCCTGGTTTCATCGACGTTCATGTTCACACGGAGGATATATACAGTAATCCTACTGCGGAGAATTTTGTTCGGATGGGCGTTACTTCGTTGGTTACCGGAAATTGCGGCGGCTCGGATCTTGATATCGGCGCGTTTCTCGGCCGGATCAAGCAAACGCCGCTTGCGGTAAATATCGCCTCACTGATCGGGCACAACACCGTTCGGACGAAAGTGCTCGGCCTGGAGAATCGGGCACCGACGGCAGACGAACAGGCTCAGATGAACACGCTGGTAGAAAAGGCGATGCGAGACGGCGCCGTCGGTTTTGCGACGGGCTTGATCTATTTGCCCGGCACATTCGCAAAGACCGATGAGGTCGTCGAACTCGCAAAGGCCGCTTCCAAATACGGCGGCGTTTACGCGAGCCATATCCGCAATGAGGAAGGACGAGTTGTCGATGCGGTCAACGAGGCGATAAACATTGGCGAGCAGGCGAATATGCCGGTCGAGATCTCGCATTTCAAGATCTCGTCGAAACGCCTCTGGGGCCAAAGCGATACGACGATCGGCTTGGTCGAAGCTGCCCGCGCCCGCGGCGTGACCGTAACGGTCGATCAATACGCCTATACTGCTTCGTCGACTTCGCTCGATTCGAGAATGCCGAGTTGGGTGCTCGCCGGCGGCCGCGTCGAAGGCCGAAAACGCCTCGCGGATACCGCAACGCGCGCAAAAGTAGTCGACGAGATGAAAAAGGAATTGAAGGATCGCGGTTTCAAAGACTATAGCTACGCATACGTCGCGAGTTACAGCTCAGATCCGAAATTCAACGGAAAGAATATCGCGGAAATTACCAAAGAAGTCCGTAGTGGCAAAAAAGTTGATGATCAGATCGACCAGATACTGGAAATGTACGACAAGGGCGGGGCGTCGATGGTCTATCGCTCGATGAGCGAGGAAGACGTTAAAAATATCATGCGCCGGCCGTTCACGATGATCGCGTCCGACAGCGGAGTCCGGCGCTTTGGTTCAGGAGTACCGCATCCGCGCGGTTACGGAAACAATGCCCGCGTTTTGGGCCGCTATGTTAGGGAACTAAAACTGATCACCTTGGAAGACGCGATACGAAAGATGACTTCCCTGCCTGCTCAGACATTTAACCTGCGAGACCGGGGCCAGATACGTGAGGGTTTTGCCGCTGACCTCGTCATCTTCGACGAATCAAAGGTTGGCGACAAAGCTACGTTTGAACAGCCTCACCAATATGCCGAAGGATTTTCGACCGTGATCGTAAATGGTGCTGTCGTATTCGATGGGGTGGAGTTAACGGGAGCAATGCGTGGAAAGGCACTTTTCGGGCCTGGAAAAGCGAACTAAATGTAAGGCGGAAATTATTGATTTCGTTACACGGTCGGGGAAAATTCATTCGGTAATTTCGATGAAAATTCCATCATCATTTGGTTTGTTGGGTGTCGGAATCTTAATTGAAATGCGTGGAGACAGAGTCTCTCGAACTTTCGGCCTCCGCGTTGAGCATCGCCGATGATCGGGTGTCCGATCGAGCCGCAATGAATTCGAAGCTGATTTGTTCGGCCAGTGACTGGCTCAAGTTCTAAGAGCGTCGAATCCGTGCGTCTCTCGGCAACGCGGAAATTTGTCATTGAAGGCTTTGCACCTTCTTTAACATCCCAAAGTTTCTTCTCCGCAAAACGGCCGATCGGGGCCTCGATAATGCCTTCGTCAGATTCCACGATCCCTTCGACAAGCGCGAGATACTTTTTTTCGACCAGCTTTCGCTGAAACTGCCGGCCAAGTATTCGATGTGATTTTAGGTTTTTTGCCACCACCATCAGCCCGGATGTATCTTTGTCCAACCGATGAACCAATCCCGGCCTTATCACTTTTGACATTGGATTATGGTTGAAATGAAACGAAAGACCGTTTAACAACGTCCCGTTCTTTTCTCTGTGCGTCGGATGAACGAGAACACCGGACGGTTTATTGACCACGATCAGGTCCGGATCTTCAAAAATGATCTCGAGCGGTATCATTTCGGGCCGCATCGCTGTTTCCCTTGAAAGGTCCAGCTCGATCTCGACAAAATCGCCGGTCCG
>JBJMGN010000212.1:0-7844 GCA_045807885.1 Pyrinomonadaceae bacterium
CCCGAGAAGGACCAGCATCACGCCGACCACTGCTTCCAACCTTGTTTCGGCAATTTCCGAGATCTGCAGCTTAAGGAAAATGACGACGACACCGACCGCAAACAACGAGATTGTGTGGCCTAGACCCCAAAGCCCGCCGACGACCGAAGCGGCAAACAAGGTCTTCTTTTCGCTGACGATCGTCGAAACTGCGGCAAGATGATCTGCCTCGACCGCGTGCTGCAGCCCGAGCAGGAAGCCGATCAACAATACAGAGAATGTTGAAAGTTCTGAACTAAGTTCCATTTTCGTTCAGTTACACGTGTAAACGCGTAACTCCTACACTGTCATTCCGCCATCGACGACGATCGTCTGGCCGGTTATGTAGCTTGATGCTTCCGACGCAAGGAAAACAACAGTGCCTTTCAATTCGCCTTCCCTCCCGATACGCGGTATGACGTTATTTTCCTGGATCGATGTCTCGTAGATATCGATCACCGAGTCCGCGAGCCGCGAATGAAAAAATCCCGGGGCGATGGCGTTAACTCGGATTCCTTTGCGTCCCCAGCTGGCGGCCAGTTCGTGGGTCAAGCCAATAAGGCCTGCCTTGCTCGCAGCGTAACCGGCGTAAAAAGGGCCGTTAGCCGAGGATGTGATGCCTGAGATCGACGAAATATTTATGATCGATCCGCTGCCATGCTTTAGCATTTCACGGCCTACAGCCTGCGCCATTAGGAAACATCCGGTGAGATTTACATCGAGCACCATTTGCCATTTTTCGAGCGGCATCTCTTCCGGCATCGCTCCCCAGGAAACGCCTGCATTATTTACCAGAATATCGATGCGGCCATACGTTGCCACAGTCTGGTCCACGACAGTCTGCACGTCTTCCGGTTTTGCTACATCAGCAAGTAGGTCGAGCACATCGAACCCGCGCCGGGTGAACTCGTCGACCGTTTTATCAAGCCATTCTTGCCGCCGGGCGCAGAGAACGAGGCTTGCGCCGGCTTCCGCAAGGCCTTCGGCCATTTCCTTGCCGATACCTCGCGACCCGCCTGTGACAATGGCGGTCTTGCCGGATAGATCGAAAAGTTCGCGGATCTGCTTGGCCATAACCTTGGATTTGAACTCAGCTTATCACAGCAAGGTTGCCGTTGCAGTCAACCTTGTTGATGCGATTAAATTGAACTATGGAAAAGACCCAAAAGGAACTCGCATTCCTCCGCGACCTGTACGTTACACCGGATTGGACGCGGCGTTTCACGGATCTTGTGGACAAGAACTTGAAGCTGGACAATGCCGAGAACGTTTTGTATATCAACGCCGGTACTGGTGATCACTGTTTCGCACTTCGCGACAAACTCGATGAACGAACTGCGGTCTTCGGTCGATGCGAGAACGAAGAGGTTTTGTCGATCGCTCGCGACAAAGCGATCGCTGTGCGTTCTGATGTCGATTTTTCGACCATCGATTTCGAGGACGATTCGTTCGATGCGGTCATCGCAGATGCGACCTTTGTGCTGCCGGACGATGTCGATGAATTCATCGAAGATGCGGTCCGCGTGGCGAAAGAAGGAGGGCGAGTCGCCTTGTTTCTCCCGTCTGCGGGTAGCTTCGGTGAAGTATTCTCGCTTCTTTGGGAAGTGCTTTTTAGTGAAGACCTTGGCGAACAGGGTCACGAAGCTGAAAACATGATTGCCGAGCAGGCATCAGTCGCGAGTTTGAAGTCGAAAGCAGAAAGGTACGGGCTTTCGAATATTAAAACGGAGACTGCGAGTGAAATATTTGAATTTACAAATGGAGCGAACTTTATCGCTTCGCCCCTTGTCGAAGATTTTCTTCTCCCGCATTGGTTTGACACGCTGGGCGAAAATGAAAAAGAGCAAGTTAAGGGAAAACTTGCTCAGTTGATCGATGCTGAGGATGGTGATCTCAGTTTTCGGTTTACCGTAAAAGCAACGGTAATTACCGGAACCAAAAACTGATCGATCGAAATCGGTCAGTGCTCTGCTCTTGCTTCCGCTCTGCGGCGCAATTCCTCTTCAAGAGCGGTGTCGCTTACCTGTGAGATCTGCGGCGGCTGAACAGATGAAATTTGCTTTTCAGCGCGCTCTTCCTCTTCGGCCTCACGCATTCCTTCCTTGAAGGCCTTGCGCGACTGGCCGAGTGATTTTGCAAGCTGCGGCAAACGAGTTGCACCAAACAGTAAAAACAAAACGGCGACGATCAAAAGGATCTCTGTTGTTCCGAAATTCATAGCGGTTACCTATTTAGACGATTTGTCGGCTTCTAGAGCCGATTTTAGCACAATTAAGCGTCTCGAAACTTGTCCATTGCATCGACTAGGGCCGCGGTCGTGCCTTTTTCCGAAACCGAGTGGCCGGAATCCGGAACAAGTATCAATTTGGATTCCGGAAATGCTCGATGCAGTTCCCAAGCCGAGGACATTGGGCAAACGATGTCATATCGGCCCTGAACGATCACGGTCGGGATATGACGTATCTTGTCCACGTTATCGATCAGGTAATTCTCTGAGGGAAAGAAGGAATTATTCACAAAATAATGACACTCTATCCGGGCCAGGCTTAAGGCCTCATGTTCGCCTTCCCAGTGATCCATAAGGTCTTTGTCAGGATATAACTTCGACGTCGAACCTTCCCAAACGCTCCAGGCACGGGCCGCGGACAACCGAACAGCCTCGTTGTCACCCGTCAGGCGCTTATGGTAAGCAGCCATGAAATCGTCGCGTTCTTCTTCTGGGATCTCGTCGCGAAAACGCTCCCAGTAATCTGCAAAGATCTCCGACGCACCGTATTGATAAAACCAGTCAAGCTCCTTTTTTCGCGTAAGAAAGATCCCGCGAAGGATCAGACCAAGACACCGGTCAGGATGATTTACGGCATACGCAAGGCTTAGAGTACTGCCCCACGAACCGCCGAAAACATGCCATTTTGATATGCCAAACTTTTCCCGAAGGGATTCAATGTCGTTGATCAGGTCCCACGTGGTGTTTTCGCGAAGCTCCGCGTGTGGTGTCGAACGACCCGATCCTCTCTGGTCGAAAAGGACTACATGATACGCGGCAGGGTCGAAAAACTGCCGGTACATCGGGATCAATCCGCCGCCGGGCCCGCCGTGTAGAAAAACGACAGGTATGCCGTCAGGATTTCCGACCCGCTCGTAATAGATCTCGTGAATATCGGAGACCTTCAACTTACCCGAATCGAATGGTTCGATCTCAGGATAGAGTGTTTTCATATTTGAAGATGATACGTGAAAGTGTGGATTCATCAAATCTAACTCGAGGTCTAAGTCTTGAGGAAATTGTCGAACCACAGTTGAAAAACCAACAGCGTCCATAGCTCTTTATGATGTGATGCGAAGCCGGCTTCGTGCTCCTTTATAAGTTGCTGTACGAAGTTTGGCTCGAAAAGTCCTTGCGATTTTAAGCGGGCCGGCGTCAGCATCTCATGTAAAAGGGAATTTAGCCTCCCTTTCAACCAATCGGCCGTCGGTATGCCAAACCCCTTCTTTGGGCGATAAAGTATTTCCTTTGGCAGCAAACCCTCCATCGCCTTTTTTAGAATGAACTTACCTTTGCTGCCGCGCAATTTGTAGTTGATGGGAATACTGGCCGAAAACTGCGCGACTCGTGGGTCAAGGAATGGTGCACGCGTTTCAAGGCTTACTGCCATCGAGGCTCGGTCAACCTTCGTCAAAATATCCTCGGCAAGGTAATAATTCATATCGAGATATTGCATTTTTTCGATCTCGCCTTTTACATCGGTGGTACTCAAAAATTCGCGGGCCAACGCATAAATATCATTTTCAGAATGCTGCAAAACGGCATCCGTAAACAACTGCGCGTGTTTGTCTTGCGAAAAAGAGCCAAACCATGAATGGTGACGAGCGACAGCGTCGAACTTTGAAGCGCGAATAAACCGTTTCGCCTTGAAATCGAATGAAAGATTTTTTGTAGACACCGGCAGTGCGCGAACCGCCGGTTCGATCAAACCGTTTCGGATGAATTGCGGTAACTTTGCGTAACGCGCGGCGATCTTGTGCGCGTAATACATCGGATAGCCGGCGAATAGTTCGTCTCCGCCGTCGCCGCCTAAGGCAACCGTCACGTGCCGACGCACGAAGGTTGAGAGTAGAAATGTCGGTATCAGTGAAGGATCGGAAATTGGCTCATCAAGCCACGATCCGATCTCAGAAATCAGGTCGCCTGTCTTTTCGGCGCTCAAATATTCTTCGTAATGATCCGTTCCCAAATAGTTTGCAACCTGACGAGCGTACTGAGATTCGTTGAAAGATTGCTCAGTAAATCCTATCGAAAAAGTTTTGACCTGTTCGGTTGAGTGTCTTACCGCAAGTGCGGCAATGGTTGAAGAATCGATTCCGCCCGACAGCAGAATGCCGAGCGGGACGTCAGAAACGAGTCGCATTCGCACTGCATCAGAGAGCAGATCTCGCAGTTCAGAGGATTTGTCGGCAAAAGACGCGCTAGGTTTGGTAGCGTTGCCGTTCGTCGCAAAGTCGCCGCCCAATGCTGACGAATTTGACCACTTCAGGCTCCAATAACGCCGCGTCTTAAGCTCACCATTTTCGACTGTTAGGATATGAGACGAAGGAAGCTTGTAGATGCCTTTGTAAATCGACATCGGTGCAGGCACATAATCAAACGAAACGTAATGACGCAAGGCATTTAGGTCGAGTTCGGCCCGTACGTCGGGATGTGCAAGTATCGATTTGGGCTCCGACGCGTAGATCAATTTATTATTGAAAACGCCATAATAAAGCGGCTTTTCCCCGAAGCGGTCGCGAACAAGGACGAGCTTTTTCTTCTTCGTGTCCCATAGCGAGATCGCGAACATCCCGTTGATGTGATCGACGAAGTCAGCGCCGTAAACCTGATAGAGGTGCGGTACGATTTCGACATCGGTCTTCGTGCGAAAGGTATGCCCACGTTTTTCAAGGTCGGCTCGAACCTCTCTGTAGTTGTACAGCTCCCCGTTTACCATCGCTATGATGGTCTTATCTTCGCTGAAAACCGGCTGGTCGCCGGTCTCTAGATCGATGATCGAAAGCCGTCGCATTCCGAGGGCCGCCCGGTCGTCTAACCACAACCCTTCCGAGTCCGGTCCGCGATGGATCATCAGCTCGCACATTCCGTGCAGAATGTCCTGAGTGTGATTCTTTGAATTGTTTTCCAGGTTTACCCAACCTGTTATTCCGCACATTTCTAATTAACGCGATTGGCAAGCCGGTGGGACTCATTCAATTGAAGCAAATCCCATCGATTGCCGTACAGATCTTCGAAAACCGCAACTGTTCCGTAATCTTGTTCTTTAGGTTCACGAATGAATCTGATTCCGTTCGCGATCATCTCATTGTAATCCCGCCAGAAATCGTCGGTGTTAAGAAATAAGAACACGCGCCCACCGGCTTGATTTCCAATGAATGCTTCCTGCTCTGGTTTCGACGCGCGGGCAAGAAGAAGTGTTGTTCCGTTCGACCCTAGCGGCGAAACTACGACCCATCGTTTGTCCTGTTCCGGTTGATAGCTATCTTCGATAAGCTCGAATTTCAGTTTTTTCGTATAAAACTCGATCGCTTCGTCGTAGTCTCGGACAACCAGAGCAATATGTACTATGGACTGCCGCATAATTTGACTGGGTATTACGCCCCAAAACCGATCTTTTCCCTAACAGCATAGATAGCTTTGTCCTGCGATTCGTGGTAGGTACGGACGAGCAGTTCGGCGAGCAAGCCCATAAGGAAAAACTGCACCGATATCGCGAACATCACGATGCTTAAAACCGGCAGTGGCGTTTCTACCAGATCTGCCTGATACCGCGGCAAACCGAATACCGCCGCAAACTTCAAAAATATCGCATAGATACCGGCCAGTATAGATGCAAAGAACGCAAGCATCCCGAATGTGCCGAACACGTATATCGGCTTTGTTCCATACGAGGCCATGAACTTGATAGTCATCAGGTCGAAAATGACCTTGATCGTTCGCGAAATGCCGTACTTGGACTTGCCCATTGTTCGTGCATGATGATCGACCGGGATCTCCGTGACACGGGCCCCGGCCCATGCAGCATAGATCGGGATAAATCTATGCATCTCGCCGTACAGCTTTACATCCTGAATAACATCGCGGCGGTAAGCTTTAAGCGAGCAACCATAATCATGAAGCGGGACGCCGCCGATCCATGAGATAACACGATTCGCAATTTGGGACGGTATTTTGCGAGAGATCAGCTTGTCCTGGCGATTCTTTCGCCAGCCCGAAACGACGTCGTAGCCTTCGTCAAGTTTTTCTAGAAGTCGTGCGATGTCAGCTGGGTCGTTCTGCAGATCTGCGTCCATCGGGATCAGGATATCGCCTCTGGCGGCATCGATCCCTGCGCTCATCGCGGCGGTCTGGCCGTAATTTCGTCGAAGCGAGATCACGCGAACCCGATTGTCTTCAGCAGCTATTTCGCGCAAGATCGAAAGCGACTTGTCCGTCGAGCCATCGTCAACATAGATCACTTCGGCGGTCTTTTTGAGCGCATCAAGCGCAGCCCCGATCTTTGCGTGCATTGGCCGGAGATTTTCCTCTTCATCCAATACGGGCAGAAAAAGTGACAATTCGGGCTCAATTTTTTCAGTCTTCTTTGTGTCCATTACATCGACAGTCGGCAAACTTAATAATCTACGGCTTTCGCGGAGAAAAATACAGTTTGCGGTGCCGGATTTATCCAACTAAACTCAACTGAATCTACCTTTCACTCACAAACATATGAATCGACGTGACTTTCTCGGCCTTCCGCTTTTAGGCGTTCCGTTGACTTTAGCGAATCGAGTATTCGGCCAAAAATCAGCTCCCGAATTGAAAATGCGTGTGAAAACGCCTGTCGTTGTTTCCACCTGGGACAGTGGGATAACGGCGAATAACGCCGCCTGGCCGATACTGCAGCGACGCGGAGGCGCGCTCGATGCAGTAGAAGCTGCCGGCCGAGCGTCGGAAGACGAGCCCAGCTGCTGCGTCGGTCTGTCGGCATGGCCGGATCGCGATGGTAAGGTGACGCTTGATTCGTGCATCATGGACGGCAACGGCGGTTGTGGTGCGGTTTCTTTCCTGGAGCGCATCAAGCATCCCGTTTCGGTAGCCCGCAGAGTTATGGAAAACACGCAGCACGTCCTGCTTTCAGGCGAAGGTGCTCAGGCTTTTGCCGTCGCAAGCGGTTTTACTCTCGAGGAAGGCAAACTGTCGCCAAACGCAGAGAAAGAATGGAAAAAATGGCTCGAGAAATCGAAATATCAGCCGATCATCAATATCGAAAACCGCAAGCCTTCTGTGGCTTACGCGACGCCGTATTTTTTCGATGACGGCTCGCCGAATCACGACACGATGGGGACGATAGCAATGGATGCTAATGGAAAATTAGCCGGTATGGTTACAACAAGCGGCATGGCGTTCAAAATGCGCGGCCGCGTCGGTGATTCGCCGATAATCGGTGCCGGACTATTTGTTGACAACGAGGTCGGCGCGGCAACTAGCTCGGGCGTCGGCGAAGAAGTGATTCGAATCTGCGGTACGCACACCGTTATCGAACAGATGCGTTTCGGCCACTCACCTGAGCAGGCTTGTCGCGAAGCCGTAGGCCGTGTGATCAAACGAAATCCGTCAAAAGCGAAAGAACTTCAGGTCGGTTTTGTCGCACTTTCCAATAAAGGTGAGATCGGGGCGTTTTCTGTAGTAAAAGGATTTACTTATACGGTGACAAATTCAGAATTTCCGAAAGGAAAGGTTTTCAAATCACCAAGTCATTTTTGAGTCCGTTCACCGGAGTAAACGTGAAAATGCA
>JBJMGN010000213.1:0-4570 GCA_045807885.1 Pyrinomonadaceae bacterium
CGGTGAGGCTACTAAAACCGCGAATTGCTGTCAATTATTTACAGGTTCGATCGAAAAATTTAGCCCCGATTTTCCTTATGTTCGATAGTATACAGATAAAAGGTGAACTAACACGCGAGAATGCTTCTACACCAAGGGGGAATTTATGTTCAGACGTGCCGATAAGGCAAAGAAACGCACTCTAATTCTCGATATTCATACAACCAGTCCGCGGGAGAACGCAGATCCGCGTCCTGCGACGTCGACAGAGGCACAGGTACTCGAGAGAAAGGTAGAGCTTTATCAAAAAGCAAATCAGTTTTATCTGCGTTCGAAACGCCGTTCTCTCAGCAGGGCAGCAGGCATAGTTTGAGGTACGAAATATGAACAGAGCAATTGCAGTCATTGGAGCCTTAGGTGCCGGAGCGGCACTTATGTATTTGTTTGATCCCGAAGGCGGAAGACGCCGGCGAGCACAGATTCGAGACAAAGCAACCGGAGCCACAAACGATATTCGAAACGCCATCACGAGCAAGGCTACCGATCTTCAAAATCGCGCGAAGGGAATGCTTCATGAGGCAAAATCAGCGGTAAATACAGAGAATGGCGGCAGGAATACTGCAACCACTCAACAAGAGAATCCGGCGTAGGCCATGCTTTCAAATTCCGAAAACAGGGCCGGGCGTAACTGCCGGCCTTTCTTTTTGTGTGTGCAAGAAGGGCGTTTTGCGACCTGATTCTGCCTATGTTATTCTTACTCCTTTGTAAATCCGTTAGGTTTTCATCTATCACAGGAGCACTTTATCTAAATGGCTAACAATATGGGCGGACAAATCGGCAAGGTCGTACAGATCATCGGACCGGTCGTCGACGTCGAGTTTCAAGATTATCTACCGCCGATCTATCAGGCATTACGTATAACAAGCGAAGGATTTGAGGTCGAAACACCGGTCGATGTCGTTGCCGAAGTCCAACAACATCTCGGCGAAGGCCGTGTCCGGGCGATCTCGATGCTGCCGACTGACGGCATGATTCGGGGAATGAAGGTTGAAGATCTCGGCGGCGGAATAACGGTTCCGGTTGGTGGAGCAACGCTTGGACGTGTAATGAACGTGATCGGTGATCCGGTAGATGAACTTGGCCCAGTGAATTCCGATGTTCGCTATCCGATTCATCGGCATGCACCTGCATTCGACGAACAGGCAACATCGCTGGAGATGTTCGAGACCGGAATCAAGGTGATTGACCTCGTTCAGCCGTTTCTCCGCGGAGGCAAGATCGGATTATTCGGCGGTGCGGGTGTTGGCAAGACCGTGCTCATCATGGAACTGATCAACAACGTCGCTAAGGGCCGCGAAGGCTTTTCGGTGTTTGCGGGCGTCGGCGAACGAACTCGTGAAGGGAACGACCTGCTGCGTGAAATGGTGGAGTCGAAGGTCATTACCTACGGCGATGCCTTTACGCATAATTTCGAGGAAACCGGTGCTTTCGATCTCACGAAAGTCGATAGCGAAGCGATCAAAGGCTCAAAGGTGTCACTCGTTTACGGACAGATGACCGAACCGCCGGGAGCACGACTTCGAGTCGCTCTTAGCGGTCTTACGGTAGCCGAGTATTTCCGTGATCAGGGTAACGACGTGTTGTTTTTCGTCGACAACATTTTCCGGTTTACGCAGGCGGGTTCGGAAGTATCCGCACTGCTCGGACGTATGCCCTCCGCTGTGGGTTATCAGCCGAACCTCGCTACAGAGATGGGCGAAATGCAGGAACGGATCACCTCGACAAAGACAGGTGCTATCACCTCTATCCAGGCCGTTTACGTTCCGGCTGACGATTATACTGATCCGGCTCCGGCTACGACGTTTGCTCATCTTGACGCTGTAACAGCTCTCTCGCGACAGATCGTTGAGCTCGGCATTTATCCGGCGGTCGATCCGCTTGCGTCGAACTCGCGTATTCTGGATCCCCAGATCGTCGGCGACGAGCATTACAACACCGCACAGGAAGTTAAACGTATCCTGCAGCGTTATAAAGACCTACAGGACATCATCGCTATCCTCGGACTCGACGAATTGAGCGAAGACGATAAGCTTACGGTTTCCCGTGCACGCAAGATCCAGCGGTTCTTCTCACAGCCGTTCACGGTCGGCGAGCAGTTCACGGGCTTGAAGGGTGAGTACGTGAAGGTCGAAGACACGATCAAAGGCTTCCGCGAAATTCTGGAAGGTAAGTGCGATGACATGCCTGAACAATCGTTCTACATGGTCGGCACGATCGAACAGGCTCGCGATAAGGCGAAAAAGATGGCAGCTGCTGCCTAGCATCGAAAGTAAAGGCAAAAGTAAAAAGGAACAATCCTCACTTCTGCCTTTTACCGTTTTACTTTTACTTTTGAGAACATGTTAAAGCTGGAAATTGTAACCCCCGAGCGTCGTGTGGTCGATATAGAGGCCGAATCGGTGACTGTGCCGACCGCGTCCGGCGAAGCTGGAATACTTTCAAATCACGCTCCGCTGATCTCCGCATTGAAGCCCGGTGTGCTCACCTATAATTCGAAAGGAGTGGCAGAAAGGCTTGCCATTTCGTCCGGGTTTGTCGAAGTGAGCTCGAACCAGGTTTCCGTGCTCACGGATGTGGCGGAGTCAGCCGAAGAAGTGAATACCGAACAGGCCCGTGCCGATCGTGAAGAGGCGGAAAAGGAGCTTGCTGCCAACGCCTCGGCTGCAGCGGACGAAAACGACGCTGTCCGTGAACGCCTTGAGCTGGCAAATGCTCGTCTCTCGCTGGCTGCTTCCAGATAAGTTTTTTAATTTCAGTCACTTGCAACCGTTCTTGAATGCCCCGAATCCAATCGATTGGCGGGGCATTTTTTGTAAGGAACTGTAAATTTTCGCTATTGACAAGGTGTAGGAAAGTGCTACAATTCATTCGCACCAGATAATTCATTCTAAATGATCCCCGAGGGGAATTCTGCGTGCTTTGATAAGAAGATCGATTTCGGAAACGCGGCCTCCCGGCCTTGGTTCCGAATACTGGAAAGGGTGTTGTATACGGTGTGGGAGACGTATACGGTGCCCTTTCCGCTTTTTAAATCGAGACGAATACCGTAAATACCGATCAGCCAGTTTATTCAAACATCTATAGGTGTTAGAAGTGATTAGATGTTTAGGATGATTAGGTTCAAAAGACGTCATTCGACCATGAACGCTTTTTAAACTTAGCTTCGGTCCAGAATGAACGAAAAAGTTCGATCTGCGGCGGCAGGCCCTTTTCCATTAATACGGACACTGCATCAAAGCGGTGTTCCATTTGCGTCAGGCCGAACAGCCGTTTATAGACGTGGGCGGTTCGGGTGATCTGCCGCTGCTTTCGCAGATTGACGTTCGCCAACGGACCGGCAAAGTCTGCGGACTCGCGGGTCTTCACTTCGATAAAGCAAAGCAGGTCGCCTTCGAGTGCGATAAGGTCGATCTCGCCTGTAACAGCTGCACCGCGTGTGTTTCGCCCGATCGGTGCCTTAAAATTCGACATCACGATCTGAAAACCTGCCAGCTTGATAAATTCGGCAGCAAGCATTTCGCCGTGAGTGCCGACCGCACTTGTGTGGGTAATGGCCGAGCGATTATCCTGACTGATGATCGACAACGTCTCTGACATCTTTTAAGGAAAAATAATGCCGGATTATAGCAAAGAAGTTTTTGGATCGATATTGGTCGCGTTTGCGGCGGCTGTAACAACTGTTTGCCAAACGGCTGCACCGACGGTTCAGCAGCCGCCAAACCTGCCGCAGATCGTTAATTTTGACAAGCCTACCGTAACAAGCATCGACCCGAAAACGCAGCCTCCGCCGTTTGCCACAGAAAGTGCCCGGCGGAGCTCACGCAAGGTCGCACAGCCTGCCGACGCTAAGCTTTACGTGCCCAAAGGCTTTAAGGTAAATGTCTTTGCCGAAGGCGGATTTACCGAACCCAGATGGATGGCACTGGCTCCGAACGGCGATGTTTTTCTTTCCGACTCGCATGGAAATTCCGTGATCGTCCTGCGTGATAAGAACAAAGACGGTATCGCGGAGGAACGCTTCGTCTGGTCGAACAAATTGTCTCAGCCGTTCGGGATGGCGTTTTACAAGGATTGGTTCTACGTGGCGAATACCGATTCCATCGTTCGGTTCAAATACACGCCGGGCCAGACGGCGGCAGAAGGCGATCCGGAACGGCTCGTTGAGCTCACCGCGGGCGGCTATAACCAGCACTGGACGCGTAATGTCTTGTTCTCGCCGGATGGCTCCAGGATGTTCGTGTCGATAGGTTCGGCAACGAATGTGAACGTTGAGGCGGATCCGAAACGTGCGGCGATCTCGGTTTACGATCCAGACGGAAAGAACCATCGGATATATGCTTCCGGCCTGCGAAATCCGATCGGTCTTGCATGGAATCCAAAGACTGGTGAGCTTTGGACCGCCGTTAACGAACGCGATGGCCTCGGCGACGATCTCGTTCCGGATTACGCGACCGCGGTCAGAGAAGGCGGCTTCTACGGCTGGCCGTATTCATACATTGGGCAGAATGAAGACCCGCGTCGAAAGGGCGAA
>JBJMGN010000214.1:0-7015 GCA_045807885.1 Pyrinomonadaceae bacterium
TCGGCACCACCTTCAATATTTATCTTTTCAACCGAAAACGGAAGCTGCTCTTCTTTAGGTTTGCTGTCAATGACGGTGCCGTTCGTTCCGATCGACTGTTGGACATCTTGCGCGCGAACCAAAACCGCGCCCGCAAATACGGAAAGCAGCAATATGAACGTGATAGGGAAAGAAGCTCGCTTAAAACCGATGAATTTCAAAAACTTCATGCTCTGCTCCAGCAGTTTGCACTCGTACCTTGCCATGATAATGAAGGCCAAATTTTATCTGCAAATAATACCATGTTTGAATAGATCGACGAATATTAACGGGAAACTCTTAGTGAGCAAAAATGCATATTTTCGAACGAAAAATTGCTCTGGGGACTTTCTACCGCTTGGATGTAATGGATACTTAAATTGTTTGCCCGCAATGGTTTCGGCTGAACCGTCCGGTATTGATCGATGATGATTGTCAACAGGCACGGCTACTATGTTAAGATTGTCGGTTTGAAATTAACGTACTGCATATTACGCATTAATGACCAACGAAGAATTACTAGCATCTGAAACTGAGCACGTCCCGTTCGAAGAAACTGATTCAACCTCCCCGATGAGGGGCAAATTCCTTTGGATACAGGGAATTGTTTTTGCTGCCGGCCTCGCATTGCTTGTTTTCGTTCTTTACAAGATCGGATTCAGCGTCGTCACGGACACGATCGCCCAGATTGGCTGGGGATTCCTGATCATTGTAGCTACGAATTTTTCACGGCACCTCATCCGTGCAATGTGCATCTATCTTGCGATCCCGAAAGAACACCGGAACGTTGGTTATCACAATGTCCTTGCGGCGCGTCTCGCGGGTGAAGCAATGAATTTGATGACATTCGCCGGCCCGGTCCTGGGTGAAGCCACAAAAGCGGCTATGCTGAAAAAACGGGTTTCATTTGCGCGAAGCGCAGCGGCCGTCATCGTCGATGACATCATGTATTACGTTTCGGTCGCGTTGATGATGCTTACGGGCGTATTACTAATGGCGCTCACAGTTGGTGCGAATGGAAAGGTCATACGCTATACCCTTGTTGGAGTTGCTATCGGCGCAACGGTGATGCTTATCGGCATGTTTCTCGTCGTCAAATTCAATGCACGCCCCCTTAGCTGGCTGCTCGAGCGACTCGACAAACGCGGATGGTTGCCAGGTTTTATTGGCACGAGACGCGAATACATTCATGAGATCGAGACTAATGTTTATAGCGTCTACAACGAAAGGCCGACACTTTTTTATTCTTTGCTCGGACTTGGATTTCTCGCACATGTGACCAGCGTTTTCGAAGTGTTCCTCGGACTCAACCTGCTTGGTCACAGCCCGACGTTCAGTCAGGCTTACATTATTGAATCGCTTACAAAGGTCATCAATGCCGCATTCAGCTTTATCCCCGGCGTGGTCGGCGTTTACGAAGGCGGGAACGGTATCATTCTCAAAGCCCTGGGATATACAACGGCTATCGGCGTCGCTCTCGCATTAGTGCGTCGTGGCGCGATCTTATTCTGGGCAGCTTTTGGATTCGCGATCCTTTTGTGGCGGACCGTGGACCGCGGAGCAAAAACCCTCGCAAAACCAGCAGTCGAACCTGTTTCAGAAGAAGCTTAATTCCGAATCGAAGAAACGATCGCGGCCCGGTCAATTATTTGCCGGGCCGTTTGTTTTTTGTGTCGAGCGCGAATACCGCGAGCGGTAAATAGCGACGAGATCGATCATTAAAACACTCACGCCGTTCAAAAGCAGAAGGTGAATAAAACCGCCCTTGCCCATTAAAATAAGTACGAGCCAAACGAAAAGTAGTGTCAACCAAAGTGGTTTCAGTCCCATAACAAATTAACTAGATCATTTCCTCGATCGGGCGGTCGATCTCACCTGTACCAGGTAAGGTATCGTGGCTCTCGAGATAGGCCTCGTCTTTATATAGAAACGTTAAGAGTTTTTCACCAAGCGTTGCTGGTAACAACCCGACACGGTGCATAGATTTAAGCGATCCCAACGTGAGTTTGTAGCTCATCGGAACCGGAAACCGGGTTCGGGGATGTTTTTTTTCGAGCTCAGCCAGGAAATCATTAATGTCTGCTGCATTCGACGGATAAAGGCGATAGAAACCGCCCTTGATCGGGTGGGTCAAGATCGTAACGATACCGTTTAGGAAATCATCAGTGCGGATCGGATAAACCTTTACGGAATTTTTCGTAAACCGAACTGAGAGCGGAAATTTTTTAACAACGTTCACGAGTAATTTGTAAGGGCCCTTAGGGTCTTTGTCTACGATCAATCCAGTGACAAGAATTACAGCTCCGTACTTTGACAACTCCTGTGCCATCTTAAATTTCGTTCTCCCGTAAGCGCTCAATGTTTCCGGCGACGCGGCAACGGACGATATGAATATCAACTTTTCAGGACGCGTAATATTCTGACGAAGGTTTTCAAACATCTTTAGGTTATCGTTCAGAACACTTTTTTCGTCCTTTCCGCGGATCCATGCAAAATGCAGAACGCGTTCGGCATTACTGACCGCGCTCGCAGCCTGATCAACTAGCTGTTCCCGCAAATCGACCTTGAAGTATGTGACCCCGGTGCCTGTTACTAAATCAACTTCCTTCGACCATGGCGTAATAAAAGCCGCGACATCAAATCCGCCTATTTCTAAAAGATGTTTAAGGAGCTTTTGACCAAGATAGGAATGTGCGCCCGTAACAACTATCTTTCTATTTGTCATCCAGCGACTCCCGTGCGGTGCGCGCGGCATTCGCCATTATGGTAAACGTTAGTGTCTGTGCCGGGCTCTCAGGAAAGACGGAAGAATCTGCAACGTAGATATTCGGCATTATTTCGCCGGTGGATTTTACAGGGACTCGCGATTCCGCATATGGAAATGCGCCGACATAATGCGAACTTGTGCTCATTCGCACAAGTTTCACCGGCGGCAGTATAAAGCCGTGGCCGGAAACCGCGTGCCGCAATTGCTTCAAAACCAATCGCGCATATTTGTCCGAAGGCCCATACGAATCCTTTTCGACGCTAAGTCGATCGTCCTTTAGCGAAAGAGCATAGGATTTCGATATCTGAGTCGGGAAATACATTTTTGCAAGGATCATCCTTGCTTTGAATTTCGATGCGAAGAATTTCAAATAGCGCCAGTAGCCCACCGGGAAATAGTAACGCCAGTAGTAATCGGCGAACGGCGAAATATGCACATGCGCATAGTGGCCGTCTTCGTCGCGCGGGATACAACCAATGATCGTATTGGTGATCGAAATGTATTCGGAATGATTGCCGTTGGATGCACCGCTAAGATAAAAGATCGGAAAAACGTACGAATTGTTGTCCTTGACCGAGATGCCGTTGTGGATGCCGAGTGTACGCATCATTATCTCCGATGTACCAAAACATCCGGCGCCGAGAAACAATTTGTCGAATCCGTTAAAATCGCCGTTGTTTGTGCTCAGTGCGACCGAGCCGTTCGTGCTTGATACTTTAGAAACTTTGGACGTAATGATCTCTTCGACAATGCCCTGGCTTTTTGCTTTATCGATGGTTTTTGTAGCGTCGTAAATCGAGCTTCGGAAACAGCCATACATGCATTCGCCGCAATATACGCATGAATTCGAAGCGCCGTCATTTGTTTCAACTGCAAGCCGGTTTAACCCGGAGACTATTTTATACGGCCCTTCTTGGTCAGTGCGACTGTTGATCTGATCGTTTAGCTTCTCGATAGAACGTGGAATATCGATCGGCGGGCGATTGACGAAATCTTCGCCGAAATACGTATTCAGCTCATCGTGTCGTCCCGAGATGCCGATCTCATCGGAGATCTCGTTGTAATATTCCGACATCTCGGCAAGCCCGACGGGCCAACCCTCAAAATCGTTTTCGACGAATGGAAAAACACTAGCGCTCCAATGACGGCTTAATCCGCCGTAAAATTCACTGATAAACGGTTTCGCATTCTGGCCAGCCGGATGTTTTCGAAGGCCTTGGCCGAAAAATGTCTTCGGTGGAGGAAACGCAAAACCGAACTGCGATTTTATCTGGGCATGCAGTTTCTCATATTCATCCTCAGACCATTCCTTAGGCGCACGTGTGTTCACGGGGCTTATTTCCGGGACTTTTCCGATGTCGAATATTGTGGCTTTAGCGTGCGGGGCGTGTTTTGCAAGACCGATTAACACGCCGGCTGCGGCAGGTCCGCTACCAATGATCGCAACTTTCATCAAAAATCCTTATCGACAGTAGCACCGTCGAATAGACGCAATTGATTAGTTTATACACTAGGGCGGCGCGTCGACAAATCAGGAGTTTCCCTGCTTTTGCTTTTATTGCGGGTGGCGAATTGAATTGCTCATCGAAAAGCGTTTATGGAGATCTCATCGATGATAAAGACGTTGACCGCCGGAATTTCACCAAGGCTTATTTTCGCATCCGGTGTAGAACTCGCATTTAGTCGCGTCAGGAATGCAACATTGCTTAGATATCTACGACCTCGCGCGTCGATTACGACATCGCCGAGTCGCATTTGTTCCAACTCCGAAGGATCGGAAAGCCAAACGGACGTAATGTCGTCTCGACCGTAACGTCGGGCATGAAACTCAGTCAATTTTGGCGTTTCGCTGTAGATTCGGGCGCCTTTTTCGGCATGTTCGGCTATAAATTTCATCGTTTCGCCCAGCCTTGAATCAAAAAACTCGTCGTGTGGAAAGTAGGAGCCGGCGTTCTGCATTCCGCCGCCGATAACATTCGTGAAAAGCCGATAGTGTGGAGATACACTGATCGCATTAACCAGTGGAATTAAGGAAACAATTGAAAGGAAAGCGGCAAATACGACATTGCGAACGGCGATATTGTCGGAAACGCTCTTGGAAATCCAACCTGGGATCTTACAAATCAACCATGCGATGCCGATGGCTGAAATGATCATCACAACAGGCTGCGGAAAGGCAAAATAACGTAAGAATTTGCCGCCGAGCACCGTGAACGGCAAAAACCAGAAATAGCACCACCAGAAAAGAAAATAGCGCCCGTCACCCAGGTTCCGCCGAAACATCAGCACCATTCCGATCAAAAATCCGGCTATGGTCGTCAACGGCAATTTCACGGCCATGAAGACATAGTAAAAATGCCACGGCACCCCAAAAAGCCACAGCGTGAGCTTGTTTCGATAGATCACGCCCATGTACTCGTAGCTGCTTTCGACCTTGTAGCCAACGCGGTTCTCGCTTACGAAAGATGAGATCGCCCTCCATGTATCGGGCAGCAGGATCGTTGGATTGAATATCAGAAACGCAACGCCGACAATGATCAAAAATATGAGCCAGCGTTTTTGGCCGAGCCGCCATTTACTCGTGGGCAATGCCTGAAACGTAAAATAGTATGCAGCAGCGATGGCCAGAAAATGCGGCATGTATTTCGTTGCCATCAGCGCGCCGAAAGCCGCGGCGGTTAGCCACATCCACTTCATGTAGTTGCCGCGAGTCGTCTCCGCCGTTCGCTGACTGCGGAGCAGGAACACGCTCGCCAACATGAAAAAGAACGTCATTATGACGTCTTCTTTCGCGATCCTCGCAAATCCGATCGCCGACGGATCAAATGCCCATAATGCCGCTGCGATCAAACCGACTTCGATTCCGAAAAGTTCGGCGGCGATAAGAAAAATTAAGATCGCGCTTAGTGACCCAAAAATCGTTACCGGCAAACGCAAGGCTGTTTCTACAGGAACTTGAAACGCTTCGTTTTCTTTTACAAATTGAAAAGCATTCCAACGCTCGGCGGCCACGACCGAGATCGTGAGCATTCCCTTAAGCAGCAGCGGGTGTTCCCCATTGGCTCCGGTCAACCCGTGTGCCCTATAATCCTCAACGCTTTCCAGCTTTTTCCATTCGTCCTCGCCAAGGCTCTCGTCGCTCAGATTGACGACACGCAGCCAAAATCCGCCGATCACGAATATCGATAGAAGGAGAATTATTCCGCGCTTTCCGATCGAGACGCTTCCTTGTCGGAAATATGGGCCTGGATAAATGTTTGCGGTCGAAACCTGGTCGGAGGTCATTCGTAGTTTAGAGCTTCGACGGCATCGAGCCGAGCGGCTCGCATTCCGGGATAGAGTGCCCCGATCGTTCCGCTGACCAGGCCGACGATCAATATATTTATCAGAAGCTGCGGGTCGACCTCGACTTGAAGTGTCGTCCATTTTGAAAGAACGAACTTCAAGACATATGTGGAGACAACGCCGAAAATTACCCCCGCAAATGTTATGAGCAAGGCTTCTTGCAAGATCGTAAACGCGATCTTTGTTTTCGACATCCCAAGCGATTTGAGCACTCCGATCTGTCGTGTGCGCTCGGTGACCGTCGTATACATCGTAAGCAAAATGATCAATGCGCTGACGCCGCCCGCAACCGCAATTACGACGTCGAGAAATACGTTCAGGGCCGGAACACCCTGCATATAAAGTTCTTCCAGTTCGCTGGTCAGCAAGATCTGGTTGTTCGGAAATTGGTTCGTAAGGGCTTCGCCGACGGACTGAGGTGTGTATCCCTGTTTGACTTTGATCAGAAACGAAGACGCGCGCCCTTCAGCGCCGAGTTGAGCCTGCATCGTCGATAATGGAATCTTGATCCGTGCTCCGACGCTGGGCTCATACGTTCCGACGATCTCGAAATCACGTTCGTAGATCTTGAAATGATCGCCGATCTTCAGTTTTCGATTTGCAAGCCAAGCGGTATCGGACATCAATTCATCACGGCCTTCGACAAATTCACGCCCCTGGATTATCTGCAGCCCGGCGACGCGGGCATATTCTCCATAAGGGACACCGTCGACAAGCCGGCTGCCGGTGATTCCGTCCTCCGCCCGAACGCTGTTTTGTCCGATCGCCACGACCTCCGCGATACCCTCGACCTTCTTAACTTCCGGAACCAGGGTTACCGGCAATCGCATGCCGTCCGACCCGGTCAAGCCGATGCTGCCCGATGGCCGAAACATGATCTCGGCA
>JBJMGN010000215.1:0-3384 GCA_045807885.1 Pyrinomonadaceae bacterium
GGATCGGTCTCCGGTCGAAACGCCGTGTAAACGGCGGCCAGCACGAAAGCCGTGAGCAGCAGGCGAATGCCGTCGGCTATGTTTCGCATTATCACAAAAAGTCCCGATGCGACCATCTTCACCTTTCCGCCAAACCGCTCGCCGAGAAGCTGATAAACGGTTTGCAGGTCGCCGCGAAAATACATCGGAATAAAGACGAACGAAATCACAACACGGCCAAGCAGGTATCCGAAAACCAATTGCAAAAACTGAAAGTTGCCGCCCTTTGCAAATGCGATCCCCGGCACGGAAATAAAGGTGATGGTACTCGTCTCGGTGGCGACTATCGACATTGCAATAGCCCACCAGGGGACATTTCGACTGCCGACGAAATATTCCTCGGTTGTCTCCTGGCGCCCTGCATACAAGATGCCGAATGCGGTTATACCGATCAGGTACCCGAAGATGATGATGAGGTCGAGTGTCTGCACTTAATCTGTAATTTCCTACGGAATCGGAAAATGACGAATGTCGGCTTCTATTTTTCGCTAAACCTGCTGTATATTCAACTCCAGTTCAGCCTTAAATCCCGAAAGTAAGCGCATAAAATCAGAAAACGACCGTAGGATTTACGCGGATATGGAGATCAGGCAGTTAAAGGCATTCCTTGTGATCGCCGAAACGCAGACGTTTACAGCGGGTGCGCGCCGGCTGAACATTACCCAGGCGGCGATCTCGATGCAGATCCGCCAGCT
This sequence comes from Pyrinomonadaceae bacterium, assembly GCA_045807885.1. GTDB lineage: Bacteria > Acidobacteriota > Blastocatellia > Pyrinomonadales > Pyrinomonadaceae > OLB17. The sequence continues at coordinate 735 of JBJMGN010000215.1, forward strand.
GGAGGACGAGCTTGGTATACAGCTTTTCACGCGGACACCGCGGAAAGTGATCATCACCGAGGCCGGGCAGATACTGCTAGAGCGCGCTCGAACCATATTAAACGAACATGACGGTGCCATTTGCCAGATCGCTGAGATCGCGGGCGGTGAATACGGCCGGCTGCGCATCGGGACGGCCTCGGGAATGTTCGCTTCGAATCAACTGCCGGGAATTATTCGAGAGATAAAAAAGATCAAGCCCAAGATCGACCTCACAGTGCAATCCGGCACAAGCCATGAACTTGTCGACCGTTTAATGAACGGAGATATCGATTCGGCGTTTGTTTCATTGCCGGTCGATAATCTGAACATTCAGACGATGACGCTCTTTACCGACGAGCTTGTCGCGATCGCTCATCCGAAACATCCAATGGCAGACGAGCGGCACATGACAGCGTCCGCCCTCGGGCGGGAGCAGCTTATCCTCGGCGAGCAGGGGGGTAATACTCGGCGGATGATCGACGAATACTTTTCAGCTGCCGGTGAGCGGCCGACCATAATAATGGAGCTTGCACGGCAGGACGCGATCAACCAGATGGTAGCGACCGGTCTTGGCGTCGGGTTGGCCGGGCAGAAACAAGTATCGAGGGACGTCCGAGATGGCCGTTTGATCACCTGGCCGCTTAAGGGCACCTCGATCAAATGGGAATTGGGCCTCGCGCGGCTTCGCGGCGGACATTTTTCGCCGATCGCAAAGGAATTTGAACGGCTGTGCAAGGAAAGCTTCGCCGATCGCGAAAAAGAGCTCAAAAGCTCGCAAGTGAAACGGTAAAAGTAAGGCAAAATAAGCGGCAAAATGTTGAGAAATCTTTCGGATTTTTATTTCGAAAAGGGCGCGAGAATCGTCCTTTTTTTTGCCTTTTGCCTTTTTACTTTTTGCTTAGCTAAGGCACAAGGACTGCCCGTCGCGAAGCCGGAAGCCGTCGGGATGAATGCGGCGAAGCTGAACCTGATCGAAGGTTTGGTGAATGCCGACATCGCCGAGAAGAAACTGCCTGGTGCGGTCGTACTCGTCGGACACAAGGGAAAGATCGTTTACCGAAAGGCATTTGGGAACCGCTCGCTTGTGCCGACGGTCGAGACGATGACGGTTGACACGATCTTCGACCTTGCGTCGCTCACCAAACCAGTTGCTACCGCGACGTCGATAATGATTCTCGTCGAGCAGGGAAAGCTGCGGCTTTCAGACACGATCGGTAAATTCATTCCAGACATCGACGACCCCGAAGCGAAAAAGGTAACCATCCAGCAGCTTCTCACGCACACCTCCGGGTACGTTCCCGATTTCGATCTAAGAGAAAAATGGACCGGCCGCGAAGGTATGCTTGCCGCGCTGAAAAAAGAAAAACTACGGAACCCGCCGGGAACGAAGTTTGTTTATTCGGATATTGGGTTCATTGTGCTGGGGGAAATCGCCCATCGCGTTCGTGGTAAATGTTTAAATTGCCAAATCAAGACGTCGTTGGTCGATTCGCTTCAATTAAAAGATACAGGCTTTAGGGACCGCAATTTCTATGGATTGCCGGAATCCGATCTGCCTGAATTCTTTAGACGAGTACAAAACCGGACTGCCCCGTCGGAAAATGTAAGGGGTCAGAGTAGTTATCTCGGTGGTACGTATCATCGCGACGAGAAAACTGGAGACCATGTTCTGCGGGGGCAGGTACATGACCCGACAGCATTCAGAATGGATGGCGAAGCCGGACATGCCGGGCTTTTCTCGACGGCTGACGATCTCGCGCGGTTTTGCCAGATGCTTCTCGACGGAGGAACCGTCTCAAGTCAAAAAGTAAAGGGAAAAAGGCAAAATCCTCAACCGCGGATCCTCTCCGCCCAGACCGTCGCCCGCATGACGCGGCCGTATGTTGTTAGCGAAGACGGGGCGACGCGGGGGCTGGGTTGGGACATTAATACGTCTTTCTCATCAAACCGCGGGGAACTGTTTCCGTTGGGCTCGTTCGGGCACACAGGTTTTACCGGGACAAGCATTTGGGTCGACCCGACTTCGGAGACGTTCGTCGTTTTTCTCTCCAACCGCGTTCATCCGGACGGGAAGGGCGACGTGACGCCGCTGCGGGCGAAGGTCGCGACCGTCGTCGCGTCGGCGATTGAGGACACTCCGATCGAGAAATGGAAGGAAGCTGAGGCGAGGTACAACGCGGCGGTTGCTGCGCAGATACCAAAGTTTGTGACTGGAGCGCAAGCGTCTCGCTTGCAAACGCCGCAAAGCGGCGTGCCTTCGGCTGCAGGCGGGACGCCTGCGCTCCAGGCGGTCGCGAATGGCATCGACGTTCTCGAAAGAACCAATTTCAAGGAGCTCGAAGGAAAGCGCGTCGGGCTTGTTACAAACCACACCGGAAGGAATTTTGCAGGTAGGCAGACGATCGATGTTTTGTTCGAAGCAAAGAATGTAAAACTCGTTTCGTTGTTTGCACCGGAGCACGGCATTCGTGGCGAGCTTGACACGGAAAAGATCGATGACACGAAAGACGAGAAGACGGGGCTTCTCGTTTACTCGCTTTACAAAGACGGTATGCGACGACCAAAGCCCGAGCAATTGAAGGGACTGGACGCGATCGTTTACGACATTCAGGATGTCGGAACGCGGTTT
>JBJMGN010000216.1:0-4000 GCA_045807885.1 Pyrinomonadaceae bacterium
TTATGGGGTCCAATGCCCGCGAAAAGCGAAATGATCTTTACCGAGTGGCGACGTTGGGTGGGTCGCCGGAAAAGCTTCTCGATGGTGTCAGTGGTTATGTGTCATTTTCGCCGGATGGTACTGAGATGCTCCTTCTTCGTATTGATCCATCGAAAAAGGAACGCTCACTTGTCATTGCCGCAAGCGATGGAAAAAGCGGCGAACGTCAGATCCTCAAATCTGACGAAAACCTTTTGTTTGCTTCGTGGTCGCCGGATGGGAAGAGAATCGCATTTCAAACAATTGTGAAAACGGCGGCGGCGCCCGCATGCACGATATCAACGTTGGAACTTTCCACGAATGAAATAAAACCGGTCTCAGACGAGCGTTGGGGCACCTGTTATCGAATGGATTGGCTGCGTGATGGCAGCGGTATCGTGATGGTCGGAACGCGAGAAGGCGAGTCTAATTCTTCAAGGCGCGACCAGGTCTATCTGATCGCTTACCCTAACGGTCAATCGCGTCGTCTAACTACCGAGGGAAGCCGTCATGAATCCGATAGTCTTGGCGTGACCGACGACGGTGCGATCCTGGCAGTTCCCTATAATCGTTCATCCCAAATATGGGGCATGGACGCAAACGGTAGCTCGCGAACGGCGGTTCAGTTGACATCAGGAGCGGCAGACGGGCGCGGCAGTATTGCTTCTTTACATGATGGCCGGGTTGCATATGTCGCAAGGTCGGGCGACGAGCTGAACAATTGGGTGATGAATCCTGACGGGTCGAGTCAAACACAGATCGGCGATGCCTCCGCCGTACAAGACCTAGCAGTGACGCCGGACGGAAGATATTTTCTTTACTCGAACGAGACCTGGCCGAATTCCTTTCTTTACCGTGTCGGTACCGACGGTTCGAATCCGGTGGAGCTGACGAAGCGGGAAGAATATGTCGTCGATTCTGCTGTTTCGCCTGACGGGGCCTGGGTCGTTTACGACGTATGGAGAACCAACGGCGTTGACCACGATGCCATTCTAAAGCGAATGCCCTTCAATGGAGGAGAACCCGATATCTTAAGCAGTGACGGATGCAGCGTTCCGCATTTTTCTCCGGACGGAGCGTATGTTTCGTGCGTATACTTTTCAGAATCACGAGTCGCAGTTCTTTCGGCAACCGATGGATCAAGAGTTTCTGTTTTCGACACAGTAAATTCACCTCTATTAAACCCGGGAGCTCACTGGACGCCGGACGGCCGGGCGTTGGTTTATATTGTCCACCATAATAATGTCTGCAATTTGTGGAAGCAGCCGATAGACGGAGGAAAGCCCGAACAATTAACCGACTTTACCAACGGCTCTTGCTACAGTCTCGAATATTCTAAGGACGGCACTCGTCTATATGTGGCTCGCGGCAACGAGCTTCGCGACGCTATTCTGATCACGAATTACAAATAAAAAGGCTCTCGAGTATTCGAGAGCCAAATACTGTTCGATCGTAATGCGCTATTTCGCAAGTGCCTTAGCTGCATTTATTCGTCCGCCGGAGGCAACACGTCCTTCGAGATTAGGCAGCTTATCGACAGAAGCGAGTATTCGCTCTCGCAGTTTTTCAACTGAGAGCTTCGGTGATTTCGAAAGGATCAGAGCAGCGACCCCGGCAACATGTGGCGTTGCCATCGAGGTGCCGGACGCCCCGCGATAATCGTCGTTTAACCAGGTAGAAAGGATGTCTTTACCGGGTGCAGCGACATGAACGGTCTTGATCCCGAAATTCGAGAATGATGCAAGCTGATCTGCGCGGTCCAGAGCAGCAACACTGATCACATTCGGCAGATTGTAATTCGATGGATAATGCGGCCGCTTGTCGTTATCGGTACCGTTGTTACCTGCTGCTGCGACAAAAAGAATTCCCGCCTCGCCTGCCGCTCGGATCGTATCCTCAAGCGCTTTCGATCGCGAGGTAGACCCCCAACTGGCATTTATCACGCGAACATTGACGCCTTTACTTTTTCGGTCGATCGCATAATTGATCGCTTCGATGGCATTCGCGGTCGAGCCAAAGCCGCCGCGTCCCAAAAACTTCAGTGGCATTATTTGAACGTGCCAGTTGATGCCCGCGATACCTTCATTGTTGTCGCCTTCGGCGCCGATCACGCCAGCACAATGCGTTCCGTGGCCGTTGTCGTCCATCGGGTCTGCAATATCCGAATCAGCGTCAAAACCATGCAGGTCGTCGAAGGTCCCCAGTTCGTCGTCGGCATACTGAGGCACGGTCGCCGGCCGCATCCACATATTCGCGACGAGGTCTTTATGGGTGTAGTCAACTCCGCTGTCGAGCACCGCTACGACCACTTTTTCACTGCCCTGCGAAACCTCCCAGGCTTTTAATGCGTCAATATCGGCTCGGTCCTTTCCACCGTCCTGGCCGGAATTATTCAAAGCCCACTGATCACCAAATTGCGGATCGTTAGGAATTCCCACGGTAGGCCGCGCGTATAGATCTTTCCATACGGCCGAATTAGGCTGTGGGTCAATACGGATCTCGAAGTTTGGCTCCGCGTAAAGAACCTGGTCGGTCATTGCCGCATACTGCTCGGCAACGGCTGCTGCATCAGCGTCGTCAAGGTCGTCAATTGTGACAAGTCCGTTTACCGATTCGATCTCGTCTTCAACACGGTCGTTCGAACGGCCGGCGATCTGGCGAATTGTGTCCAAACTAATACCAGGTTTGAACCGGACGATAACTTCCGCATCACTTTCGATCTTCGGCCGTTTTGGCGGGCGAGGTTTCTTGTCGTCAAATGAAACCGGGGTGTCCAGTCGATGCTGATTAAGGCTTGCACGCCACCGTTCCATTTGCCCGATGATTGCCGCGAATGTTACGACGATCGTTACTATTGTGATCCGGATCCAAAAATTATTGCGATTCATACGAAACTCCTGAATCAATGTTGGGACGCCTTGTTAAAAGCGTAAATTAACCGACCTTAATATTTTTGCCTTTGAAATCTTTCAGGCGAAGCTGATATTTGTCACCGCGGTACTCGTAATTTTCACCATCGGCATCGAGCTGGATCTTCCAACCGCTTGAGATCATCTGCGCCGACATTTCTCCATTTTCAGCCGCACCCAGCGACATATCGGGAAAATCGACATCTGAAGTACCCGAAACGCTGATATCGCCGGGACTCAAATTCAAACGTTTTGCAAGGTCGCTTTTCGCCGCGTCGACCGCACTTTCCTTTGTAAATCCCATAAATAGCGTTCCTTTCAATTCTGATACTTCTACGAAATTTAGTCAACGAATGTTCGAAACCGCCGGTGCGAAAGATTTCGCACAATTTCCACTAATGCAGGGACGATATATACGGCACACGCGATGCCCAATATTAAGCCTGTCACAAACCGCGAAAAGTGGTTGTTTTCCCAAATACCGAACACGCCCAGCGACCAATCAATTGCTATAGGAACGAGCGAAAGAAATAACCACATTCTCGGCAGCGGTTCAACGGAATCTACCGGTCGCCAGAGCGGATACGTCAATATTCCGGCAAAAAGCCCAAAATAGACACCGAAGCAACGCGAGCAAACCGCAAATTGGTGGTTTAAAACCTGAAATGATCTCTCCGGGATCTGATGGCATACGTAGCTGAAGAATCCATATATCGCGGCAGCGGCCTTTGACGCCCCGTTTTCGATGAGGAACGGCGGCAACACGGTCTGAAGCAGCCAAACCAGAACGAAAACACATGTGATCGCCCAGACCTTAACGGCCTGCGCCCGAAGCTCGCTTCGAACGTCGATGGGAACATATTTTTTAGCCAATTCAGGCATCGTTTCTTTCCGTAGTCTATGCGGGCAGCATCGAAAAGCACAAGGCTTTCAATCTCTTCCGATTCTGTCCCAGGTGTCCCGCTGTCCCACGAGTGTTTTGAGCGGGACAGTCGCGGGACAGCACAAAACCTGTTTTCGCCCCCAATTCACGCGGGTTTGAGCATTCCGTCCCAAACTGTCCCACTGTCCCA
>JBJMGN010000217.1:0-13934 GCA_045807885.1 Pyrinomonadaceae bacterium
CCAAACGAAGTCGAATGGCTTTTACATCTGTGATTAGTTTTAGGTGATGGGTTGGTAGTGCTAGGGCAAATAAAAACACGAATGCGCGCGAACAAATTCGTACGCATTCGTGTTATTCGTGGAGAAAATTCCTAACCGGCGGTTTCGAAAAGTGCGAGGATCTGTTTGCCCTCGTTCGAGCGTGGATCGATGGTCCGCAGGTGCTTTTGGCCCTGCATTTCCCAAATCGCGGTCACAACGCCCTCTTTTTCAACCGCCTGGTAATGCACATCTTCCGATGCTGCTTCAGCGGTCTTTTCTTCTACCGCTTCGGCGGTTTGTACTGCTTCTTCTGACATCTAAAAACGAATTCTCCTAAGGTCTATTTCAATAATAAAGTGTTAATCGAACAGAAATTTTGGCATATTCGGGACGATTTTGTCGAATCAAGACTACATTACACGTTTTGGATGCAATTCATAGAACCAAAAGTCGCTGTTTGGTTGGTCAATCTTTAGCTCGTCGGTCTTTCCGTCCTTGTCGATCGTAAACGTCACAAAACCACGTGGAAAATTATAAGCGACCGTCGGCCGCCATTTGACCTGAAACGTGTCGAAATGCCAATGTGCAAGATCGGCGACGAAATTCGGCGAATGTGAGAACCGCATAATGAGGTGTCCGTTCTCTTCGGCGATATTCACAGCGCCGTACAGGTCGTCGGAATACGACCCTGCATAACCGGTCAGCGGCAGTGTCGGTTTCGTATCCGGGACACGGGCGGCATCTGCGTTTTTTAAGGCTTCAACCTCGGCGGCCTTATTACGTTTTGCTTGTTCGAGCGCTTCGCCGTTCCAATCGCGTTTCGGTGCATTGACGAATACGTCGCGGATCTTATTCGCCATTATCGTAAACACCGGATACTCCGAATTTGTAAGCACTACAAAGCCGACATTCTCTTCTGGAACTAGATGCGTATACGAAAGCATGCCGTCGAGCCCGCCGCTGTGGTTGATGATTTTTCGGCCCTGATAATCGTAAACAAACCAACCCGAAGCGACGCCGCTAAAATGGCGGGTCGGGTTTCCGCGAAAGGATGCTTCAGAGATCTGCTGCGCAAGATACGGCTGATGCATGCCCCACCCTTGGGCCTCGCTGAAGATCTGATTCCCTTCGAATTTGCCTTTGCCAAGCTGTAGGCGCATCCATTTCGAAAGATCGTTCACGTTTGAGTTAAGCGCTGCGGCCGAGTAGGCGCTGTCGACATTGCCACGGTGCAGAACGCGCAAGCTTCCGCCCGATTCGTTATGCGGCCAAGCAGAGTTTTCCGGCAATGTCTTGATGCTGCAGGTTGTTCGAGCCATTCCGAGCGGAGTTAAAATTCGCTCCGTTACGAAACTGCACCAGGGTTTGCCGGTTATCTTTTCAATAACTTTTCCGGCAGCAATGAACATTAAGTTCTGATAACCGAACTGGGTTCTAAAACCCGAAACCGGTTTTAGAAAACGTACACGCTGCAATATCTCGTCAGTCGAAAAATCGGTTTCATACCAAAGCAGGTCGCCGCTGAACGTGTCGAGACCCACTCGATGCGTGACGAGGTCGCGAATCGTAAGTTCGCTCGTCACATAAGGATCATAAAGCTTGAAATCAGGCAGGTATTTTGTGACCTTGTCGTTCCAGGCGATCTTCTTTTCGTCCACCAGAATCGCGAGACTGGCGACCGTGAATGCTTTTGAATTCGACGCGATCGCGAAATCGGTATCGGCGTCGACCGGCGCATTTTTCCCCAATTCGCGCGTGCCATAACCCTTTGCGAAGACGACCTTATCGTCTTTGACGATCGCGATCGCCATACCAGGCTGATGCCAATCAGCCATTACTTTCTGCGCGTACGCATCGATCTCGGCGAGTTTTGCCTCAAGTGTTTGGGCTTGGGTTGAGAGCGAAAGAAAAAACAGTACAACGAACAAGTGACGGAATTTTTTCATAGGGCTACGGTAATACCAGAAATTCGAGAAATCAATTTCGCACTGCGAAAGCAACCGGGATACTTCGTTCGGTTGAATCACCTGTCGCCCACCCAATCAAACCTGTTTCGACACTAATAAGTTTGTCCGATTTCGAATCCGTTTATCGTCTACGAAGGATGGAAGGTCGTGACTTCCGGAACGAGTTTTTCGACTGTTCGCCTAATCGAATTTCTGATTTCGATGAGGTTACGGTTGAAGTTCCAGAATCAAACTAATAAGGATAAATCTAATGACTAAAGCAATTAATGAGTCTTTCTTTTTAGTAATACGAAGAAAGTTTTTCATTGTTTCCGCGGTGTTTACTGCTGTGATATCGATAGCTTCAAACCAATATGGTCAGGGTGTGAAGGTATTCCAGGCCGCGGGAACAAGCGTGACCTCCATCCAAAGTTCGGTCGATCAATTTCGCGTCGCGTTGGGTGGTTCAAACAATGGCAATGCGACCGGACCGATCGAGGGTGGGCGCCGCGAGATCAATTGGGACGGCGGCGGTTCTACGGCCACCTCCCTAGGCGCGACACCTTTCGACGTTTTTCTCAATACACGGGGCAACCGGTCGACAACACCCGGTACCGGGTTTGTACAGGCACCGGCCGCGGGTTTGGCGGATACGTTCGGTAATCCGAGCTATGCCAATATTTTTAAGGCATTCAGCCCGGTTCGTTTGTTCTCGCCTATCGGAAGCAATGTCACCGAAACTGTTTTTGCGATTCCAGGCACGGCCGGTGCTACGGCGGCCGCTACACGCGGATTCGGCGTAGTTTTTTCGGATGTTGACCTTCCTGATGGAAGCGGTCCGGGAGATAAACGCGGAAACAGACACGCGAGTACGTTGATTGAATATTTCGCCCCCGACGGCACATTGATATTCAGCAGTTTCGCACCTGCGTCACCAGGCAACGGAAATTTTTCGTTCATCGGACTCGTGCTCGATGATCCTCGTATTGCACGCGTGCGGATTACAGCTGGTGCGGTTCCCGGCACGGACGACACTAATAAAGAAGATGTAGTAATGATGGACGACTTTATCTACGGCGAACCCGTGGCCATTCAATAGTTATCTGCTCCCGAGCGGCTGGTCTGGTTCCGCACCCGGCCAGCCCGTCTCCGCGGCCGCCTGTGACGATTTTGAACGTTAAAAAATAAGCTGACCGCATTCAGCAACTCGCCGCGTCTACTGACTCGGAAGGGCGCTATTTCAAAAATGGAAATCATTACTCCTTCGGTGAAAGCACTTCCTCAAAAGGTCTCCCAATGGTCATCTGCAGCCATTTCAGATCGTAGGTGCAGGTTATTTGTTTTCAACGTATAGGAGTAAATAACATGTCTTTTTCAAATAGGTTCATAAGCAAATTTATCAGGCTCGGGTTAGTGGTGCTGAGTTTCGCGACCATCATTTCGGCCCAGGCAATTATCAGGACGGCGGCGGGCGCCAATCCAGCAGCGATCCAAAACGCGGTCGATCAGTTTCGCAACGATCTGGGCGCATTGAATCCGAATAACGGCAATTCGTTCAAAAGTGGACGCCGCGAGATCAACTGGGACGGCGTCGGCGATGGGGCCGCCTCGCCAAACAAATTGCTGCCCGATTTTTTTAATTTCAATAGCCCGCGCGGGGTGATGTTCAGCTCGACCGCCGGTCCATTTGTGCAGGGTAACATCGCACAGCCGTTTGAGATCAGTTCGACGGTAGCGAGCGGAGTTCCCGTCCGGTTTGGAAATATCAATCCAACTTATACCAACGAATTCAAGGCATTTTCCGAACAGCGCATTTTTACAACCACGCCGGAGAGCAATGTGATCGAGATCACATTCTTTATCCCTCGGACGAACATTCCTGCCACCGTTAGTGGCTTCGGCGCGGTCTTGACCGACGTCGATACGCCTGCTACACACATGCAGTTCTATGATCAAACCGGAAGAATCCTGCTTACTCCTAGCGGCGGTTTCCCCACGGCTGACAAAGGACTTTCCTTTCAGGGTGTTTCGTTCAACGACGGCACGCGCATTTCGAGGGTCGTGATTGTTCTCGGCAATGCACCCCTTAATGCCGGCAATACAGATGGCCTCGGAGACCTCATTGACGTGGTGGCGATGGACGATTTCATCTACAGCGAGCCGCGAGTATTGGAACATCACCCCGCCGACTTTGACGGCGATGGCACGGCGGACCTGAGCGTTTATCGTCCGGGCGCAGGTCAGTCTCAATGGTTCATTATCAACAGCGGTTCAAATACGATCGATGTGAGAGATTTCGGGGTCACCGGCGATATTCCGATCGATGGCGATTTTGACGGCGACCGTCTGAGCGATTTTACAGTTTTTAGGCCGACGACCGGCGAATGGTTCAGGCTGAATAGTTCGAATGGTGCGTTCAGCATACAGGGATGGGGACTTAATGGCGATAAACCCGTTGCCGCGGACTACGATAAGGACGGCAAAACGGACCTAGCGGTTTGGCGACCGACAGACGGGAACTATTACATAATCAGGAGTTCGAATGGAACTATACTGCAGACCGGTTGGGGACTGCCGGGAGACATCCCGATAGCCAGGTCGGGACAGTAAACTCTGGAGAGATCAATACATCAAAGGGACAAGCTTTTAGACTTGTCCCTTTTTTCTACGCTTCGGCGTCCGAAAAAATATGCGCGAATCGAAGCCCCCGTCGGGTCATGATCAAGAGTCCGATCAGCGCCCAGAATAAGATCCGGCCTTTACGAATCACGGCAAGAGTTACGCCGACGCCGACGCCGAGCGCAACCGTATTTGCGACGAAGTGAGAGCCGGCCTCATCGACACCGATCATAAACGGCACAAACTTAAACACGATAGTAATAGTCCGGCTGACCGATTCAAGCAGGAAAGCATTGAATAGGGTAGGTGCGTGAGATATACGCGATAATATGAAATAGACTTCGGCGATCCCCAAAAAATGATAAGCGCTTTCGAACAAACAGATCGGCAGAAATCTTTTTGGATAGGTTCTGTAGAAACTATATATAAGTTCCTCGAATAATCGAACGTTGCGCCGGCCATCTTCCAGCACTCGTCGGAAAATTCCTCTCTTATAGAGCCGCTCACAGATCCAACTTGCGAAGTGCCATTGGCGGATGACCATCAGGAGCACGAATGCAAAAACGACAAAGATGCCGGCAATGAGTACATTGACGGTCCACTTCCAGGCCTCGTCAAGCACAAACACCTGTGAAAGTGTGATCGCGCCGAACAGAAGAAAAGTGCTCGTGACAAACGTATAGAAGATGTTTTCGGTTGCAACTGAAGACAGCCCGACTACGAACGGTATCTTCTTTCTAACGGAGACGGCTTTGGCCGTTCCGCTGATCATAATTCCCAGCGGAACGATACTGCTCATCGCCTCACCGATCAGAACGGCGGGAACAGTGTCGCGAAATCCCAGCTCATACGGGGTCGGGACCGAAAGCTGCCAGGCGACTGCGCGCATGCAGATGCGTGCAAAATAGATGGCGAGAATAAGCAGGAACGCAGGAAAACCGAACTCAGCAATAATTGAAGTAATCTCGTCGAGCCCCACGGAATAGACTAGAAAGGCAAATAGTGCAACACCGATTACTGTTGCACCTAGACCCACGACCCTGAGGCCTGTCGATCGCTTATTCGATTTTTGCTGGACTTGACCTGCCTCGGAGTGTGAACCTGCTTGCATTGTGAAAAGCTGAAAACCTAACTAAAATGTTATTTTATTCGCACACTATTAACAAAAGTTGACGAGAAAGCACTATGAGTACCGCAGCCGGAACCGCTTTATCAAATGCGGGTTTGACCATTTTGTCTGAAGACGAAGAATTGTTTCGCGCATCAGTTCGCGAATTTGCCGAGGGCGAAGTTCGTCCACGGGTTGAGGCAATGGAACATGCCTCTAAGCTCGATCAGCAGATAATCAAGCAATGTTTCGAACTTGGCCTGATGGCGATCGAGTCGCCTGAAGAATATGGTGGGGCAGGCTCTACGATCTTCAACGCTATTATTGCGATCGAAGAATTGGCTCGCGTAGACGCAAGTGTTTCGGTTTTTGTCGACGTGCATAACACGTTGGTTACAAACGCTTTTATGCGGTGGGCGACTGACGAACAAAAGAAAAAATACCTGACGCAGATGGCGGAATCGCGCGTTGGCGCGTATGCGCTAAGCGAAGCCGGATCGGGCTCAGATGCGTTCGCCTTAAAAACGCGTGCGGTCGATAAGGGTGATCATTTTGAGCTTACCGGCCAAAAACTTTGGATCACCAACGGTAATGAGGCCGAGATCTTTTTGCTGTTTGCAACCGTTGATCCGGATGCCGGTTATAAAGGAATTACTGCGTTCATCGTTGAGAAAGGCTTCGAAGGATTTTCGGTTGGTAAGAAGGAGGATAAGCTCGGTATTCGCGCTTCCTCCACGACCGAGTTGATCTTGGATAACTGTAAGGTTCCAAAGGAAAATGTGCTCGGAGAAGTTGGTAAAGGCTACAAAGTCTCGATCGAAACGTTGAATGAAGGCCGTATTGGCATTGCCGCGCAGATGCTAGGAATTGCTCAGGGAGCATACGAAGCTGCGCTAAATTACACCGCGGAACGAGAGCAGTTCGGCTCAGCCCTAAATAGTTTTCAGGCAGTGCAGTTCCAATTGGCCGAGATGGCCGTGGAGATCGAAGCAACAAGGCTGCTTGTTTATAACGCTGCTCGTCTAAAGGATGCCGGTAAATCATTCCTTAAGGAGGCTGCCATCGCCAAACTTTATTCGTCACGCTGTGCGGAACAGGTTGCATCCAAAGCGATCGAACTCTTCGGCGGTTATGGTTATGTAAAAGACTACCCAGTCGAGAAATTCTGGCGTGACAGCAAAATCGGCTCGATCTACGAAGGTACTTCGAATATGCAGCTGCAGACGATTGCGAAGCTGATCACCAAGTAACTTTACGTAGTGGGCATATTCTTTTTTTGATGAACTTACTTTCTATCAGGCAAGCTAGGCATGAAGACGCTAAGCTTCTAACAGATCTTGCCTATACAACGTTCTGGGATGCATTCGCACACCATCCGAAAAACGCGTCTGAGGACTTGAACCATTACATGCGTCAGGCTTTCAATATCGAACAAATATCGATAGAGCTTGCCGATGAAAAGAGCATCTTCCTTATTGCCGATTTCGATGGCGAGGCGGCGGGTTACGCGAAAATAATAATCGACAATATCGAACCCGGTATCGAAGCGAAACGTCCCGTCGAACTTTCCCGGCTATATTCACACCAAAAATACCTGGGCCAGGGCGTAGGACAGTCACTCATGGAAGCTTGCATCGACCGCGCTCGAGATGAAGGCCGGGACGTGATGTGGCTGGGCGTTTGGGAGTTCAATCCGCGTGCTCAGCGATTTTACGAAAAGAACGGCTTCAAAGTCGTCGGAAGTCATCAATTCGTTCTCGGCTCTGACCCTCAGACCGATCTGTTGATGCAACGAACTCTATAATGATATTGCAATTTAGTTAAGAATGCGATACTGTTGCATCCGTGCGACAGGTTACAAACCCGCCAAATCCTTACGACAAATACTCCTCCGAGTATGTCGGCGAACCTCCCCCGACAAAGCTAGAAATTTTTGAAGAGACGGCCACTAAGAAAATGATCACCAAGGCGTTCGCCTCCGATTGGGAGGGTGGCTGGCGCTATACCGTAAACTGCTATCGCGGATGTGTGCACGGCTGCACGTATTGTTTTGCACGACGGTATCATGAATTCCTGGGTTACGGTGCCGGTACTGATTTTGAAACGAAAATTGTCGTGAAAACGAATGCTCCTCAGATCCTTCGCCAGGAATTGAAAAAAACGCGCGACAAAATGCCTCATTTGGATTTTTCGTTCGCGACTGATCCGTATTTACCGCTCGAAGCCAGTTATGGGCTAACGCGCAAATGTCTTGAGATCTGTGCGGAATTCGGTGTCCCTACAGCAGTAATTACCAAGTCTCCATTGGTTACCCGCGATATCGACGTCCTGAAAAAACAGGTAAATACGTCTGTGTTTTTTTCATTGCCGTTTCTGACGAAAGAAAGATCGAATCCGTTCGAGCCATACACACCGGTGCCGGATGCGAGATTTCGCGCAATGAAAGCCCTGTCAGATGAAGGGATCTTGACCGGTATTGGCATCGCTCCCGTGATTCCCGGATACAACGAATCCGATATTCCCGGTCTGTTAGAACGAGCGAGGGAATGCGGTGCGCAGCGGGCGTTTATGTCACTGCTGCACCTTGATTCGGATTCGATCGAAGAGTATTTCGTACAGAAAATGCATGAACGACTTCCTGCCACGCGTGTTAAAATGATCATCAACACGATGAGTCGCGAACGCGGTGGTTCCATGCAGCATAGGTCGTTTGCTGAGCGAAATGTTGGCAAGACTGAACAGTGGGATGTAACGCGAAAACTTTTTGATTTCCACGCGCGACGACTAGGTTTCAAGCAGCACACAATACCGGACGAAATCGAAGAGCGACTGAGCGTGTCGCAGCCGACACTTTTCTGAAAGGACTTGTTTCATAAAGTACGCCTCAAGAATCAAGCATCTGTTATAGTTCCATTTACGGACTACAAAGGAGGGTAAGATGAGACCAACATTTTATGCGGCATTTTTAATGCTCGTTACATGCTGTATTTTCAGCTCAGTTACGAATGCGCAAAAGAACCAGGGCAAGCAACTGAAATCTGCGGTGGAGCGGGTTGATAAGGCGTCGGCTGCTTTCAATGAGATAATGAGAGTTGCCGATAAGTCTATACCGCGCGATCTGCTTAAAAAAGCGAATGCGATCGTTGTATTTCCAGGAGCCATCAAAGCTGGTTTTATTTTTGCCGGGCAGGGCGGAGCGGGCTTAGCTGTGAAACGAATTCCGGGTGGTTGGAGTGCTCCCGCGTTCATGAATATGGGCGGCGGCAGTTTTGGCCTGCAGGCAGGCGGCCAATCAACCGACTACGTGATGCTCATTATGAACGAGAAAGGCATGAAAGGCCTTTTGGAAGACAAATTTGAACTCGGTGGCGAGGGCAGCGTTGCCGCAGGCCCAGTCGGCCGGACCGCTGCAGCTTCGACAAACGCAACCATGGACGCGGAGATATTGACTTATTCGCGTACAAAGGGAGTGTTTGCTGGTCTTGCGCTAAAAGGCGTTGTTATCTCTCCGGATAAAGAAATGAATGCGGCCGTATATCAAAAGTCTGCTAAAGAAATTTTGGGCACGCCGCCCTTGCCCGCGAGCGCTGCGCCGAGTTCGCTTCATAAATTTGCAAATACAGTTTCGACTTATTCAAAGTGAGAGCTAGATCGGCTCTGATTACAACGTCGCTCTACACAAGCGACGTTTTTCATTTTCGGCAGCTGCCAAAGATAGTCTTAATTACGATGACAAACCGTACCGAAGTATTCGAGCAAATGTTGGCGGATGATCCTGAAAATACGATGGTGATGTTCGGGCTGGCAAAAGAATATGAGAAAGAGGGACGTTATGCCGACGTGATACGCATACTCGAAGGGTACCTGTCCAAGGCTGACGATGAAGGCAACGCATACGGTGTTCTTGCGAACGCATATTTACAGAACGGCGACCGCGAAAAGGCGGTCGAAACCTACAAAAAGGGAATCGATGTTTCGATGGCGCACGGCCATCCTTCGATGGCAAACGAGTATCGAATGACGCTCGATATTGATCTGGGAGATTAGATATAGGGTCATTTTGCAACGCAGGGAGTGATTGTTACTTTTCTGATTCGAACGGGTTTCGCGGGTTTCTCGTCGAATGATGGGACTTTGTTAATCGCGTCGACGATTTCCATTCCCTTTGTAACACGTCCGAAAGCAGCAAATTTTCCGTCGAGCGGCGGTGAATTCGCAACCAGGATAAAAAAATGTGTTGATGCAGTATTCGCTTCGTCGCCTCGCGCCATTGAGACGACGCCGCGTTCGTGAAGGATCTTATTCGGTTCGTCGGGAATGGTTCGACGCGCGCGGGCACCCATTTCCCGAGAAACTTTTCCGCCCTCCCGCGTCCATATGTCGCCGCCCTGAATAACGAAATTTGGAACAACGCGGCTGAAAGTCGTAGTATCGTACATTCCCGTTCCCACAAGATTGAGGAAATTTCGCACCGTTTCGGGCGCCTGTTCCGGATAGAGCTCCATTTCGATCATTCCAGCTTCCGAGTCGATCGATACGCATTGAGCAGCCATGGTCTTTACGTCTGCCTTATCGAACGGTTCGGACTTCGGTGGTGGTGCAATTGCAGGCCGAGGATTTGTTTTCGCCGGTTCCTGCGCGCGAAAAACACCTGCGGAACTCGCGAATACCACCAATAAGAATGCAAAGTCTCTGAGCATTGTCATACGATTTTCGTCCAAAACATTTCAGGTGTAAAGTAAGGCAGAATCCGCCAAATCAAAGTAAATCGTTTATATGAAAAAATTTGTAATCGTTCTCGCGTTTATATCGTTCTTCAGCCTCGGCGTATTTACTCAGCGTGAGCTTGGCGTTCGGCCGACTGAAACTGGCGGGCCACTGATGTTTGAGCAAGCGGCGTTCGACGTGCAGTCCTACGACATTTCTCTGAATGTAGACCCGAAAGCGAAAACGATCATCGGCACGACCGTAATGACCGCGCGAATTGTCATTCCGACGAACGTGATAGTACTTGATCTCGACACGCCATATAAGGTCGACAGCGTTTACGGCGAGCGGCGCGATGCGCAAAGCACGCTGAAATTCGAACGCCGCGGCGGAAAGATCTGGATCTGGTTTCCCATCACGAAACAGGCGGGTGAAATGTTTGAGACGATCATTACGTACGGCGGCAGTCCGCGTGTTGCGCCGCGCGCGCCGTGGATAGGCGGGATCATGTGGGAGAAGACGCCGAGCGGTGCCGATTGGGTTTCGGTCGCACTGCAAAACGACGGTGCTGACCTGCTTTATCCATGCAAGGACCATCCGTCCGACAAGCCCGCTACCGCAGCGATGCATATCACGGTTCCCGATCCGCTTGTTGCAGCTGGTCCGGGAAAATTTGAACGCGCCGAAAAGCGAGGTGATGGAACTTCGACCTATCACTGGCGAATGAGCAATCCGATCGCTAATTACTCGCTCGTTTTCAATGCGGCACCTTACAAAACTGTCGAAGAGAAGATCAAAAGCGTTAATGGAGACACGATACCATTGATCTTCTACGTGCTGCCCGAGCATTTAGACAAGGCCTCCAAGTTGATAGAGGAAACTAAAAAGTACAACGCGTTTTTCGAAAAGTATCTAGGGCCGTTCCCGTTTCGCTCCCAAAAACTCGGCATTGTTGAAACCCCGCATCTTGGAATGGAACACTCGACGCACATTGCCTATGGGAACCAGTTTCGTTTTGCGGCCGACGGGTTTGACTGGCTGATGTTTCACGAATTCGGGCACGAATGGTGGGCAAATCTTGTCACTGCGTCGGACTGGCGCGATTTTTGGATCCACGAAGGCTTTCAGTCGTTCATGGACACATTTTGGATTGAGGAGACAAAGGGGCAGGGCCCATACTTTGCAGCTATGAAGGCGCGGCAGCGCGGATTTCGAAATATGCAGCCGGTCGCACCCCGCGAGCCGAAGATCTCATATCAGGTCTATATGGCCGAACCGGATTACGTGAACAGCGACGGCGATATCTACGGGAAGGGCGCTTACATTTTACACACGCTTCGCTATCTGATCGGCGATAAGGCCTTTTTCAGTGCGCTTCGACATATGGCCTATCCGCGAAAAGAAATGGAATCGTGGACTGACGGCCGGCAAGAACGCCTCGTGAACACCGACGACTTCCTGACCATCGCCGAAGCAGAATCGAAAATGGAACTGGATTGGTTTTTCGAACTCTACCTTCGCCAGCCAAAGCTGCCGCGGCTGGTCACGCAAAATCAGGAACATGAGATCCTGCTTCGTTGGGAAACGCCGAACAACATGCCGTTTCCGATGCCGGTCGACGTGGAGGTCGACGGCAAGATCCAGCGGGTTAAGATGGACAACGGAAAGGGCCGTGTAACGTTTACAAGCAAAGCGACGGTCGACCCGAATGGTTGGGTCCTGAAGGAGATGGGCTATATCGCTCCGCAATAGGCATGGCTACTGTCCGCTGTCCCACACATATTTTTGACTGGAAAGGCCATTCAAATACCGCCCGTCCCACTTTTTCCGACAAATGGGACGGGCTAAATAATTCTATTTATTAGACTTAGCTGAATAAATCGTCCCATTGTGCGCGAGAGCACATAAGTATCCCAAAAATGTCCCAGGGCTTTATGGTTTCAAGCGAGCAATCGCGTCATTCAGGCAGGTTCAATCGTTTTAGCAGGGCGGTGAATCGTGGATCGGACCGGACGGAGTCGAACATCGGATCTACCTTCATCAATACGAGCAGAACATCTCTTTCACGCAGCGCCCGCTCATACCACTCAAATGCTTTGTCTTGTTCGCCGAGTGCCGCATAAATCGAGCCTATCGAGGTAGGAGCGACATAGACG
The DNA here is from genome assembly GCA_045807885.1 of Pyrinomonadaceae bacterium. Taxonomy (GTDB): domain Bacteria; phylum Acidobacteriota; class Blastocatellia; order Pyrinomonadales; family Pyrinomonadaceae; genus OLB17. Next base: position 12,558 of record JBJMGN010000217.1, read on the forward strand.
CGTTCGGCGGCAGGGCGTTTAAGATCTTCAATGATCTTGAGAGCTTCAGCTTTCCGGCCTGAGAGAGCGTTTGCACGCGCGAGCTCGACGAGCTCATCCGGGCTGTCCCCCGACAAAGCAATTGACTTTTGGAGCGATTCGATCGCTTCCGGATATGCTCTTTGTTCGATCAACGCTCGGCCGATGGCCCAATTCGCGAAACCGGAGTTCGGGTCCATTTCAAGCGATCTATGAAATTGCTCGATCGCCTTGTCGTAGTCGCGGTTGGTGTAATGGACCTCGCCGATGCCGATGAGTTTTTCGATCGAGAGCGGATCGAGTTCCTGAGCGCGCACCATCTCACTCAGAGCTTCTCCCGAACGTCCCATTGCAGCGAGGAAATATCCGTATGTCTGGTGGGAGTCGGCCGAGTTGGGATCCAACTCATTTGCGGTACGAAACTCGCGCTCGGCAGCCGCCCAGTCCCAGTCGTAAAAGAACTTCACCGATCCCAGGGCGGTGTGAGCCTCCGCAAGCGAGGAATCAAGCTCAAGGGCTTTCAGTGCTGCTTCGCGTGCTTTCGGAAATCCATCGTGCGGCGAGATCGCATTGTATCCGCTAAGCCTGTTGTAAGATTCCGCGAGCCCGGCATATGCCAGCGCGTAGTCAGGCTGCCGGTCGATCGCCTGTTGGAAATGCTCTGCGGCTTTTCGAAAGCCGTCATCGGTCAGGCGATTGATGTGATAGCGGCCGACAAGATACAAGCGATAGGCTTCGGGATCATTGCTTTGCCTTCGACTAACGCGGTCTTGCTGAATGCCCGATAGCTTTAGTTTTAATTTTTGCGAGATCGCGGCGGCAATATCGCTTTGGAGCTTTTCCAGGTCCGACATTGGCCGCGAAAAGCTTTCTCCCCAAATCACGGAATTGTCGCGCGTCGATACTAGCTCGGTATTAACGGTGACGCTTTCGCCTTGAATCGCGATTCGCCCTGTTACGATCGCTCCCACGTTCAACTCGCGTCCGACTCGCGTTGCGTCGATCTCAATCCCCTTATAGCCGAATGAAGAACCGCGCGACATCACTCTGAGATCGGGCAAACCCGAAAGCGAGTGGATAACGCTTTCGGCCAAACCTTCACTCAGATACTCGGAGTTGGCGTCCGAGCTCTGGCTTGAAAACGGTAAAACCGCGAGAGACTCGATCTTAGTTTGACGGCCGTCATTTAGATATTTGTAAGCAGCGAAACCGAGAAGGAGAAAGAGGACGAGTCCTGCCGCCATCGAAACTATTGCCGGCATCTTCGACCGACCCGGGCGAAAAAGCGGAGTGGGCGCAGTCACTTGCTCATCCTTCGTCTGGGATCGAACCGCCGATTCGCTTTGAGCGGAAACGATT
>JBJMGN010000218.1:0-5176 GCA_045807885.1 Pyrinomonadaceae bacterium
GGATACGGGGTTCGCCGAGGAAGACGTGCCGCGATTGGAAGGCCTGGATGCGGTCGTTCATCTCGCTGGCGAAAGCATCAGCGCGTTGCGGTGGACGGATGAAAAGAAAAAAGCGATACGAGACAGCCGAGTGCATGGTACTCGGACGATGATCGAGGCGTTTGCCCGCCTCAAGAAAAAACCGGACGTCTTCGTTTCAGCGTCCGCGATCGGATTTTACGGTGATCGCGGCGACGATGAGTTGACCGAGACAAGCTCGGCAGGCGATACCTTTCTTTCAGAAGTCAGCAAGGAATGGGAATCAGAGTCGCGGCGCGCCGAAGACATGGGAATTCGCACGGTTCTGCTGCGAAATGGCATCGTGCTCTCAACAGCCGGCGGAGCACTTGCGACGATGATGACGCCCTTCAAGTTTGGGGTGGGTGGGGTGATCGGCAGCGGTAAACAGTGGATGAGTTGGGTGTCGGTAGACGACGTCGTAGCCGTGATCAATTTCGCGATTGAAAACGAAAAGATCCGCGGTGCGTTGAATGTTACGAGTCCAAATCCGGTTACGAATGAAGAATTTACCAAGACGCTTGGCGAAGTACTTTACCGGCCTACGTTTCTTCCATTGCCCGAATTCGCTGTAAATCTCGTGTTTGGCGAAATGGGAGACGCACTGCTGATAGATTCGATAAGGGTTCTTCCAAAACGCCTTCTCGATGCGGGCTTCAAATTCAAATACCCCACACTTAAAACGGCCATTGAAAATGCTGTCAAATAAAAGGGCGAACTGTGATGAGCGACATGGCATCACATTTAATTCACCCTTATGAAGAAACGTTTTTTACTCTCATCTGCCGCTATTGGTGTTTTCGGTAGTGTCCTCACATATTTAACGCTTGTCGATTCAGATATTTATGCGCAGGGCGCTAGAACTTCGGGCCCGGCCGTAAGGCAAACGGTATCTGTTTCCAAGGCCAACGAAGGCAGCGGACGTTTTGCCAGTGCCGTCGTTGAAAATAGAAAACTCCGCAGTTCACTTCATTGGTTATTCGGCGGCAAAATGCAGACCGGATGGAATATTTATGTACCATTGATCTCACAGACGATTGAGGCAAATGGCGATCCTGATTCCGCGGAATTCGCGGAAGCAGTTTCCAAATGGCAGCAAAAATCGGGGCTTGATGCAACTGGGATCCTGGACAAGGCGACGTTGGAGAGCTTTACCAAATATTGGCAGTCGCGCCGGCTAGGTCGAGGAAGCCTTTTACCTACGGACTTTCTTTTGGCTGCGCCGATCAGCGATTTCTTTGATGCAACCCGATCGCCCGACCTGTTACAGCTGGAAACGGAGACCTATTCTGCTTACAAACTGATGATCGCGGCCGCGTCGAAAGACCTTCAATTGAAGATAAACCCGTCAGGTGGCCTTGCTGCGAACGAGAGGTATCTAAAGATCGTTTCGGCGTATCGTTCACCGGCCTATCAGGAGTCGCTTCGAAAAAAAGAACCGAATGCAGGACGAGCCGCTCTTGCCACAAATAGTCCACATTCAACTGGCCATGCACTTGATATCTTCGTCGGTGGAGAACCCGTGAAGACCGAGGATTCAAATCGGCTGCTGCAGGTACAAACGCCAGCCTATAAATGGCTGGTGAAGAACGCTCACCGATTCGGATTTTATCCCTACTTTTATGAGCCTTGGCACTGGGAATACGTGCCGGGAAGTAAATAACGAAAGCAAATAACGTAGACTTCGGTAATTATTTGTTGCGTACAGCTTGCACGACGGCTAACGTGCGCCCGGCTGTCAAAGCCGTACCGTTTTGAATCGCAGCGACACTAACCACAAATTTTCGTTTTCCTACAGCGGCGGCAATCATCTTTCTGATCTCTGTGTCTGTAAGCCGCTTATCATCAATGCCGCTTGTTTGTAATTCTCGTCGTACATTGTCAACCGTATTTCTTTTTTGTCTGTAAACGTCTGGATAGATATTCAACCAGCCGTTTTCGACAACAATAGTGTCATATGTGACCTCGACCGGAACCGGTGGTCCCAGCGGAGCGACCAAGGTTTTCTTATTTCTCTTAGCGGCCGCGATGCGTGCGGCGGGAACGTCGAGTGCACGAGCCACAACGATCTTTTCGGCGAGGTCGTAAAGATCTGCCTGCAACACCCGAACGCAGCCGTGGGAAACGAGGCTGCCCATATCGCCCGGGCCTTTTGCCTGATGAATCAAGTAACCGTATCCGAGCGGAATCTTTACCTTTCCAAGCGGATTTCTCGGGTCTGTCGGTAGAACGATCTCACCCGGTTTTACCGTGCTCGATTTTTCGATCCAGTCGCTCGAAGGGGGTATCCATACCGGATTCCATTCGACGGATGAAGCTTGAAGACGTCCGATTAGGATCGGAAATTCCAGCATTCCAACGCCGATCGGATATGATCTGATCTCTCGTCCGGCCTGCCACAGGGTCATTTGAAACGCCGGTACGTTTATGGTGATCGCTATCTGAGGATTTTCGGCCTGAAGAGGCTGTTTGCGGATCTTGCCGCTGGTCAGTTTGTCGGACCGGGCCGACTCGCGCTCCATGTCGGCAATATACGATTGTCCCGGCACGGCCGCTGCAAAAACCAATCCAAGAAACAAAATGAAAACGAGTTTTCTCATCAAGACTTTGTGACCAATAGATGCGAACAAGTTGCATTAGTTCGCAGAATTTCTAAACAGCAGCGGCCGGCTTGGAGCAGCATCTGCGACAAAAGGAGCGATCTGGAGATTCAAAAGATATTCCCCGTCCGGAATTTCCGTTGGTACATAGATCATTTCCGTTATCGTCGAATTGATACGGGTACGTTCGTTCACTTCGTCGCCGTCCAAATTCCAAAATATTCGATGATTCGCCAGCCTGCCGTCGTCAAAAAGCCGATCGATCGACGGGAGATCGACGAGCAGATGTTTGAATCCCGCGGCGACTATAAGCTTCATCGCTTCCTGCGTGAAATAAGGTGGAATGTAATCGGCGTCGTAAACTTGAGTCAATTTATTTAGACTGTTGGGCAATGTGCGAACGATCAATGCCGATCCCGCATCGTTTATTTCCAAGGCGGTCTTCGCCTTTCGAAGACCATTCTCTGAAATAACCAGGTCATCGAGCCGAAACTCTGGCTCAACGGATATCACAGTCGCTGGTAAAAACACGTCTTCTATACAATCCAATAGTGAGATCCGATCATTCGTGAGGTGCCCAACGCATTCGGTATGTGTGCCGTTGCAATGAGGAATCAGCGTGTATTGCTCGAAATTTACCGAGCCGCCGCGTCGAGTGTCGCCAATTAGCGAGCCATATTCACAAGCTTTTGATATGGCTGGTTCGACGCCGAATGCGTTTGGTTGTGGACCGTTGAATCGCAGCGGAATAGAAATATCGATCGGATTCGTAAGTTGGTCAAATCGGTTATTCGTCATCGGCGAGCATCAATAAATCAAATCATTTTCGAAATGGACAATTCAAATATCTCGCAATTGATCCATGACCATTCCGACGTCAATATTGTCGACATCGGTTTCCCTGGCGCAGATTTGCATCAACAGTTGATCCTGGGCACGGCCTCTCTCTTTGGCAACCGAATATGGCAGATCCTCACGGAACGTGACCATGGAATATTTAGAAAAATATTCGGGATATGTTTGCTCCAGTTTCGTTTCTAACTGCCGTTTGCGCTGGAACACCGGGTCCGCAGTGGCGTCTCGCATTTCGTAAAAATTGTCTTCGGCCATTTCCTGAATGGCGTCGGTATTTGGTTTGCGAAGCCGACCATATTCTTCGAAAACAGAATGCCACTCTGCGTAGTCGTTTTCAATTAATTGGTCCAACACACGAACATCTTCAAATGCGCAGTTCATTCCTTGGCCGTAAAACGGCACCATTGCATGAGCCGAATCACCGAGCAGCAGCGCCTTACCGCCAACATTCCACGGCCAACATCGTACCGTGCCTAAATCACCGGTCGGGTTTTGAGAGAAATCCTCAGCAACGGTCGGCATCAAGGGAACGGCATCGGGAAATTCGCGCTCGAAAAACTCGTTAACCGTTCGTTCGGAGTCCAAAGTTGCAAGCTGGTTTTTATCTAAGAAAAGCGTGCAGGTAAAACTGCCGTCAAAATTCGGCAAAGCGATCATCATGAATTTATGCCTTGGCCAGATGTGCAGCGCGTTCCTTTCGATCTTAAATCCACCATATCGTGCGGCGGGGATGAGGAGTTCCTTATAGCCGTGATCAAGAAATTTGGACGACGACTCAAATGAAGGTAACTGTTTTTCCATTGACAGTCGGACCGCTGAACCAGCGCCGTCCGTGGCGATTACAGTGTCTGCTTGTCGAACCCGGCCGGTATTGAAACTTACCTCGCCGTTAGCACAGTTAAGATCAGTGCAGCGTTCGTTAAATGCAAAATGTACGTTGTCGAATTTTTCCGCTTCATTTATCAAAGCGATATTCAATCCGGCACGTGAAACAGAGTTTATATATTCGCCCTTGCGGCCCGAGTAGGGAAGGAGCTTGGTTTCTCCGGAAATGGTATGGACCATTCGGCCGTACATCGGGACGGCCTCAGCAAGCATGAATCTGTCCATTCCCACCTCGCGAAGGGCAGCGATGCCGCGATCGGAAAGAGCAAGGTTTATCGAACGTCCTGCAACGACTTGCTCTTTGCGTATGTCGGAGCGTGCTTCGTAGACGTCGACATCAATACCCCGTTTTGCGAAGTAAATCGCGAGCAAAGATCCCGCCAGGCCTGCACCGATTATCGCAACATTTCCCATTCGATTATTTCAGGGAATCGCGTAATATCTCGCTGAAACGAAATACATCCTCGAAAGAATTGTAAAGCGGGGCAGGAGCGACACGGATAACGTCAGGCTCGCGCCAGTCAGCATAAACGCCGCGTTTTGTAATGGCTTCAAACAAGCTTCTATCCGTATGCCTTACGCGGATAGAAAGCTGACATCCGCGTTGCGATGGATCCTGTGGCGTAATAAGAGAAATGCGTTCGTGTCCGATATCGTTCAAAAGCGCTTCGAGATAACCTGTCAGCTTTTCGGATTTCGCACGAAGCGCGGGAATTGTCGCCTCATCAAATATCTCGAGCGATGCACGCAAAGCTGCAAGCTGCAAAATCGGCGGGTTT